>CAZTAB010000582.1:0-5575 GCA_964611475.1 uncultured Verrucomicrobiota bacterium
CCACTCTCCTGCTCGTCCCCAAGATCATCGACTTCCAACCCGTCGAAAAAGACCATGTCATCCGCGATTCCTTTGTCCTCCCTGTCGATGTGAACCTGTTGAAGGTGTATCCCCACGCACACCTGCTTTGTCGTGAGATGAAAGGCATGGCGGAACTTCCGGACGGATCCACCCTCCCGCTCCTGCACATCAGGGAATGGAATTTCGACTGGCAGGACGAATATCGGTATGCTGAACCGGTCCCACTGCCGAAGGGAACGACGCTTCGCATGGAATACGCCTATGACAATTCCTCCGCCAACATTCGCAATCCGAATATCCCACCGCAGCGCATTACATACAGCGAGGGCACGAGCGGCGAAATGGGGGATCTCTGGCTCCAGGTGATTCCGGTGAATGCGGAGGAACGGACGGTGCTTGAGACGCGTGCTGGAATTCATGAAATCAACACCTACATGGCTGCTGCCCGCGCGCGCCTCGCGTCGGATCCCGATGATCTGGAAACGCACAAGCATCTTGCCCATTTTCACTCGAAGCTCCGCGAGTTCGATGATGCCGTGCGACATATCACGATCTACCTCCAATCGAAAAGCGACGATGCCGGCGCGTGCCTGGCGGCCGGGACCTGGCTGCACGAACTGCGGCGTCATGAGGGCGCGTTGGAACATTATCGGAAAGTGCTCGATCTCAAGCCCGGCCTGGCGGATGTCCACTACGCGATGGGACTCACCCTGGCTGCGATGGGAAAGCCGGTTGAGGCGGTCACGGAATTCCGGAACGCGCTGGAAATCAACCCGAACTTTACCAAGGCCCGCATCGACCTGGGCGTGATGTTTGCCACGTCGGGCCGAACGGATGAAGCGAAGAAGCACTTTATGGATGCCCTGGAAAAAGCGCCGGGTTCCGCGCGGGCCCATCTCAATCTGGGCATGGTTTTCGCGGAAAGCGGGGACTACAGGAAGGCGGCAGGACATTATCAAGAATCCATCAAAGCCGGCTCGCTCACGTCACGCGACAACCGGGCCGCGGCACATTTCGCGCTCGGCTCACTCCTGAGGTTGAGTGGAAAATCCCAAGAGGCCGTTGATCACCTGAAAAAAGCTCTTGTTTTCCGTCCGGGCCATGCCAAATCACATGTCGCCCTGGGTCTCGCACTCGTGGCCATCGGCGACCCGGATGCCGGCTTGCTGCATTTCCAACAGGCTCTCCAGCAGCGGTATGTTGTCCCATCTTCTCTTAATGACATGGCCTGGTCGCTTTCCACCCACTCGACGGTGGGCGCGCGGCGTCCCGCGGCGGCGATCGAGCTTGCGGAACGCGCGGTTGCAATGACAAATCGACGTGACCCGGCCTTTCTTGATACGCTGGCCGTCGCTTATGCGGCGGCGGGACGGTACGAGGAGGCGCGCCGTACAGGCAACGAAGCCCTGAAGCAGGCTCCACCAGGCCTGGCCAGGGAGATTCGCAAGCACCTGGACCTGTTTGAAAAAGGGCGCCCCCTATAAATTCAGAGATCGGATGAGACGGTGAAAAGAGTTTTGGGACGACACGCCGATGTCACGGCTAGTGTGTTTTTGACGATCCTCTTGGGTTGTTCGAAATCGACAATGGAGGAGGAAGCAGCGTCATTGACTCCGGAGCCGGGCGCGCCGGAGGTCGTGAAGGATTTGGTGACCGAGGCCGGTGACGAAGAACGAACCCTCTTCGCCCAGGCATACGACCCCGCAGCTGAAGGCTGGGAAAGAGAAGCCGTCGTCGCCGAAGTGCAGGCACGATTGAAGACGATTCTTTCCGGAGTCACCTCGCCCGATGCGTTGCACGCGGAGAAGTACGCGGGCCGTCTGGACGAGGATTTTTCCTGCTCGCCATTACGTTCTTCCAACCTGCGAACCGTGTTCGAGGAGGAGTCCATTGAAGTTCGTCGCCCGGGGACGGAACGTGAGGATGTGCTTGTCGGTGTCGACGGATTGATTGTCGCTTTGCAGATGCTGGCGGAGCCTTTTCGAACCGCCACGAATCGCCACAAGAAGATCAAGACGATACGTATCGATTTGGGGAAGGATCGCTCGGCCCAAACCCGTCATTACGTCAATGTCACCGGTGTTCTGGAAGACGGATCCGTGGAGTTGAATTCCGCCTGGACATGTTTCTGGTATCTTGATCCGTCCGCTGGCCCGGTTCTGGCGTCCATTCGCGTGACCGACTACGAGGAGGTCCGCGTGACAGCACCGCGGCAAACCTGGTTCTCCGACTGCACGGAATCGGTGCTGGGCGAGAACACCGCCTTTCACGACCAACTGGTCCATGGATTGAATCACTGGTCGAAGCAGATCGAGCGAATCCACTTCTCTGGAAACGCAACCGTCTACGGCTTGGCCGTGGGCGATGTGAACGGCGATGACATCGACGACGTATACGTATGCCAAACCGGGGGACTTCCCAACCGGCTGTTCATCCAGAATGCCGATGCCACGGCAACAGACCGGTCCGCGTGGGCCGGCGTCGACTGGCTCACCTACACCAGCAGCGCGTTGTTCGTCGACCTGGACAACGACGGAGACCAGGACCTGGGGGTCGTCACTCCGTACCAGCTGATCCTCATGGGAAACGATGGTTCGGGCCGATTTGAGTCGAAACGGGTCCTTCCGCTGGTCGACTTCAATGCGCAGGGGCTTTCGGCCGTCGACTATGACAATGACGGTGATCTCGATCTTTATCTCTGCATGGAAGTCGCGGTGGCAGGCGCCCGGCCGGAGGAAGCGGCCCGGCAGTTTTCGTATCACGACGCGAACGACGGCGCGGCGAACATACTGCTACGCAACGACATCAGGTTGGAGAAATGGAAATTCACCGATGTAACGAAGTCGGTGGGGCTCGACGTACGAAACCGGCGGCATACGCTGGCTGCTGCCTGGGAGGACTACGACAACGACGGGGACCAGGACTTGTACATCGGCAACGATTTTGGAAAGAACTGCCTCTATCGCAACGACGGGGGAACATTCACCGAGGTCGCGGCGGAGGCGGGGGTCGTCGATCAGGCATCCGGGATGTCGGTGAGTTGGGCGGACTACGACCGGGACGGCTGGATGGATCTCTATGTTGCCAACATGTTTTCCGCGGCCGGGAGCCGCATCACGCGCCAGGCTCTTTTCAAATCTGGCGCAGATGATGAGACGCGGGGCATTTACCGGCGGTTTGCGAAAGGCAATTCATTGTTCCGGAATGTCGGGGGGGGAAGATTTGAAGAGGTCGGTTCCGAGGCCGCTGTGGAGATGGGTCGTTGGGCCTGGGCCAGCCCATTTATCGACGTGAACAATGACGGGTGGGAGGACCTCCTGGTTGCGAACGGCTATTTTACTAACGACGACACGAAGGACTTGTGAAGCTTCTATTGGCGGCAGGTCGTGTCGCAGGGAGGTTCGTCACTGAACTTCATCAGCGGGGATGATGCCTCGGCATCCGGTGCCACAAAAGATCTTTTCACCCTGATCCGGTCTGGCGCATCCTTCAGCGGGAGGGAAAGAAACTGCGCTTTCCTGAACACCGGGGGGGGCCGGTTCGCGAACATCTCCGCGGTGAGCGGCATCGACTACCCCGATGATGGGCGCGCCCTGGCCCAGACGGACTGGGACCAGGACGGTGATCTGGATGTGTGGCTGGTGAATCGAAGCGGGCCCCAGGTCCGATTCCTCCGGAACGACACGCCAACCACGAATCGGTGGATCGCCCTGCGTCTGCAGGGAAAGACATGCAACCGCGACGCGATCGGCGCCCGCGTCGAAATTACCCCGACAAACCCGGAATCCGGAATCCGGAATCTGAAATTGATCAAGACGCTTCGCGCAGGCGATGCGTTCCTTTCGCAATCGAGCAAATGGCTCACCTTCGGGCTCGGCCCGGCGGATATTGTCGAGGAAATGATTGTGCGATGGCCGGACGGTTCGGCGCAGCGCTTCACCGGGCTCGAAACGAACCACCGATACCGCATCGTCCAGGGAAACGGAGGCTTGGAAGAGATGCCTCTCCGACCCGGATCAATGTCGCTGCAAGCGTTCTCCGGGCCCGTTCCTCCGCGGCCGTCCTTGCGGCGGCAGCTTCTATCGACCCCGGTACTCTTTCCTCAACTCGACTATCTCGATTTTGAGGGCGGGTCCGCTCGGCGGGAGCCAGAAGACGGGCTGCTTCTGATAAACCTCTGGGCGAGCTGGTGCGGGCCTTGCCGTACCGAACTCGGGGAGTGGGTGGCGAGGGAGAAAGAGTTGCGAAAAGCCGGCCTGGAGATCCTGCCATTGAGTGTCGACGGCCTGGCCATGAGCCGGCAATCGGCGCCGGCCGATGCAAACAGGTTCCTTGAATCCATCTCGTTTCCCTTTGAATCGGGCGTGGCTACGGTAGAATTGCTCGACAAGATCGAAGTCCTTCAGCGATTTCTCTTCGACCTCCATATCCCTTTCGCCGTGCCCACGAGCTTTCTTCTCGACGCGGACGGGAACCTGGTTGCGATCTATCGCGGATCTGTCGATGTGGAGACTCTTTCACGGGATGGTGCTTCCTTTGCCGGCGTCCGGGAGGAACACTTCCAACGCTCGGTACCCTTTCCTGGGAGATGGGCGGCCATGACGACGTTCCAGTGGAGAAGCCTTGCGGAACCGTTTAGAAAACAATTTCCCGATGAAGAGCTGCGGTACTTGCGGTTCGCGATTGAGCAGCAGGCCTCCGAGCTGAATCTCAAACGATCACGCGGCGTGAACACGCGCCGCGACACATCGGAGTTGGTGGGAACATACGGCCGCCTTGCAGAACTCCTGTTGCGGAGCGGGAATTTGAAGGAGGCATCGGCACTCTATGCCGATGCGCACACACTGCGGCCCAATGACCCGCGACTTCCGGTTCTCGCATTGGACCTCTCGATCGCGCGGACCAGAAAACGGCTCGATGCGAATGTTGACCACGTGAATAATCATATGAAACTTGCGGATCTCTATTTTCGAAAAAGGGATCACCTGAATTCTATTCGCCACTATGAGCAGGCGCTGGAACTCGATTCCGGAATTGTGCGGGCCCGTGCGAACCTCGCACAATTGCTTCGCATTTCGGGAAATCCCGGCGACGCGATAAAACACTACCAAAAGGTCCTCGAGTCTGAACCGGACCAGGTACGATGCCTGGACGGCCTTGCCATCCTTCTCGCGAGCGATCCGGATGCGGCGGTACGCAACGGGGAGGAGGCGGTGAAAATCGCGCTCCGCGCCTGTGGGCTGACCGGGCACGCGGATCCGGCCAGGCTCGACACGCTCGCCGCTGCGTACGCGGAGGCGGGAAAATTCGATAAGGCGGTGGAAACAGTGGAGTTGGCAATCAGCCTGGCCTCCGACCCACAGAAAATTATGGACATGAAATCGCGTTTGTCTCTGTACCGCTCGGAAAGGCCGTTTCGTTCCCATTCGGACTCGCCCCATTGAGTCGCCGGGACGATTTGGGCAGATCACAGGTTGAAATCGGCGCGAGGAGCCTATATAGTCAGGCGGCTTGTAGTTCGGGGAGATTCGTGCCATGGACAAAAGCGAGCGAA
>CAZTAB010000583.1:0-5933 GCA_964611475.1 uncultured Verrucomicrobiota bacterium
GAAGAAGTACACCAACCGCGGCCTCTCCTTTCTCGACCTGATTCAGGAAGGCAACATGGGTCTGATGAAGGCCGTGGAAAAATTTGAGTATCGACGTGGGTACAAGTTCAGCACCTATGCAACGTGGTGGATCCGGCAGGCCATCACCCGTTCCATCGCCGACCAGGCCCGGACCATTCGCATCCCGGTGCACATGATCGAAACGATCAACAAGCTCATGCGTGTCCAGAAGCAACTAATCCAGGAGTTCGGCCGCGCACCGACCCCCGAAGAACTTGCCGAAGAGATGATCATGCCGGTGGATCGAGTGCGGGCCGTGCTAAAGATGGCTCAGCAGCCGATTTCCCTGCAAAGCCCGGTGGGTGACAGCGAGGATACCCACTTCGGGGACTTCATTGAGGACAAGGGCGCCGACAACCCCTCCGAAATGACCGCGTTCAGCCTTCTAAAAGAGAAACTCGGTGACGTATTGTCCACCCTGACGGAGCGTGAGCAGGAAGTTCTGACGCTGCGATTCGGGCTGGCCGACGGGTATTCCCGCACGCTTGAGGAGGTGGGTCGAAAATTCAATGTAACCCGGGAACGGATCCGGCAGATCGAGGCCAAGGCACTTCGAAAAATGCGCCACCCCACCCGACTCCGAAAACTCCACGGCTTCCTCGAGGGCGACGAACCGACGATGATGTAGCGGCCGACCTGGAGTGCGGCCGAAGAACACAGCAGCGGCACAAGCCTCCGCCCTGCCTGGTGAAGACAAATCAGATTCGTTCCGGGGTTTCGATCCCCATCAGGTCCAGCCCCAGCTTCAGCGTTGCCGCCACCAACCCGCAAAGCCGAACCCGGCTCTCCCTTGTCCCCTCCGGTGCCTTCAGGAAGGGAACGCCCTGGTAAAAGCGGTTGTAGATCTGAGACAGCTCGTAGAGGTAATCGGCAAGAATATTGGGGCGGTACTGCCAGCAGGCCTTCAACAGCATGTCCGGGAACCGGACCAGGTGCGCCCCGAGCTGGTGCTCTACAGGCTCCGTCAGCCGGATCGGAAACGCCTCCAAGGAAAGGTCTGGAAATTGATTGGCATACTTGTCGCAAACGCTGGATATCCGAGCGAAGACATACTGCAGGTACGGCGCTGAATTGCCCTCCATTGACATGGCCTTCTCCCACGTGAATGTTACATCGGTCTGTGGGTTCTGGCTCAGGTCAGCATACTTGCCCGCGCCGATGCCAATCGCCCGCGCCACCCGTTTCTTCTCCTCCGGACTCATTTGGGGACTCGATTTCTCGACAATCTTCTGCGCCCTCGACTGAGCCTCAGACAGAAGGGCTGTCAAACGGATGACATTCCCGTCCCGCGTCGAAAAGGCCCCTTCCGGCAGCCGCATCAGCCCGAACCAGACGTGCTCGAGATTCGTCAAGATGCCCATTCTCCGGGCCACCGCGAAAATCTGCCGAAAGTGGTTTTGCTGCCGCGCATCAGTCACGTACACGATGGCATCGGGGTCAAACTCCTCGACCCGGCTCTGTATAGTCGCCAGATCCGTGGTGGCATAGTTGGACGCACCGTCACTTTTCTGCACGATGCAGACCGGAAGCCCCTCATCCTCAAGAAACACCACCTCTGCGCCCTCGCTCTCGCGGGCAATGCCATTTTCCTTTAATGATTCGAGCATCTTGGGGATCCGGTCCCGGTAATAGCTCTCCCCCCGCTCCAAGTCGAAGGAGACGCCAAGAATTTCATAGATGGCGTCGAATTCCTTCCGGCTCAACTCCAGGAACCGGTTCCAGATCGCAATGTTCTCAGGATCCCCTTGCTGGAGCTTTCTCAGTTCCTCACGCGCCTGCTTCATCCACTCTTCATCGCCATTGCCCCGGTCATTGCTCGCGATGTAGACGCGCTCCAGCTCGCCCACGGGATCCTTCTCCAGGGCAGCCTCATCCAGGAACTTCCGGTATCCCATGATCAGGATGCCAAACTGGGTGCCCCAATCTCCCAAGTGGTTGTCCGAAATCACCCGAAACCCCGCGAAACGATGGATGCGGTCCAGCACATTCCCAATCACCGTGGACCGTATGTGACCGATGTGCATTCGCTTGGCAATGTTTGGGCTGGAATAGTCCAGCACGATGGTTTTGCCAGCCCCTGCTTCTGGAACGCCCAGCCGCTCCTTATCCTCGGCCAATTCCTCCAGCACCCGCCCGATCCATGCATGATCGAGGTAAAAATTCATGAATCCGGGACCTGCGATCTCAATCCGATCCACTGGCTCGGGCAGATCAATCGCACGGGAAGCTGCCTCGGCAATCGCCCGAGGGGCCTGCTTGAGCACACGGGCAAGACCCATTGCCGAGTTGCATTGGTAGTCGCCAAACCCTTTCTCCGTCGTGGCTGCCACCGCGAGTTGCCCGAGGTCGAACGCCGTACCCGGAAACGCCGATGTAAAGGCGTTTAGGGTCCACTCACTAAGAATCTGCTCCAGAGTCTGGTTCACAATCGGGGAGTATCATACACCCCGCCGGACCCTTGGCCATTGGATTCTCATCATACCAATCAATGACGAGAAGGCCTGCGATCAGCACAAGGCAAGGACCCACCAAAGCGAATGCTCCCCTTCCTCGGCGCGAATGCACGGTGGGTTGGAATCTACACAAACGGTTGTGACGAATCATAACCGCCGAAAGGTCGCGACGAAAACCCGCCACAAAACAGGAACAGCCCCGGGCAACACTAGGGGGAACAGGGATGTGAGCAAAGAGCAAGGCCTTCCGAGCTCCGAAGCAGCCGGACCACCTCCACCCCGTGGGCCCGTCATAGGGGATCCGTCTGCAGGAAATACTCGTACAACGTGGCCACCCGCCCCGCATAGCTCTGGGTTACAGAAGGGAGATTCGCGAGGTTGAAGCCAGCTCGCGAAACGGACGTCGGGCCAGCGTTATAGCAGGCCGCAAGCATCACGTGGAAACGTTGGCCGTGCCAGGCGTCGCGGTGCCCGCGCAGGTATTCCTGCAAATACACAAGGTAGGCTGTGCCGACTTGCCGGTTCAGTTTTGGATCGAATGCCGAATCGAACGAAAGAGGCTTGCTGAAAAGGTCTCGGGTCACCTCATTCCAGGTCCCTTCTCGAATCTGCATCAGCCCCCGTTCCCCGGCAGGTCCGATCGAATCCGGCGCGCCACCAGATTCAACCTCAACAATGGCTTCTATAAAACGCGCGTCCCCCGGGAGATCCCGGTCGGCCCACACCCGCAGCTCAGCAGCCGACTCCCACTGGCTCTGCCAGGCCTCCTCCATGCCCCCCGCCACTGGCGCACCGCCCTCCCCTGCCCAGCTCCCCGGGATCAGGTTCAAACAGAAAAGGCCACTGAAGAAGGCAATGCAGACCCAGACAAAAATCTCGGCATGTCTCCCGTCGCTCATGAAATGCTCCGTGAGGCGCGAATTTTCATCGCGTCCCGGTGCCCGCCACCCGGGAAGACCCGGAGAAGGCCGCAGGATGGCAGGGCCGCGGCAATGGTACATTCCGCCAGCCGGGAGTAAAGCGCTCAGCACCCGAACTCGTTCAATTTTTCCCGGCACGGGTTGCAATGAACGGGCAGAGTTCTGTAAACTGAGTTTCTGCTTCTATTTACGCAGAAAATCCGGCTTGGAAATGGCTTTCTTCTTTCGCGGGTCGGAATGAGCGAAAGCTGTGGACTATTGAACGGAATGACTGGAAAAGCATGAAGATCACGATTGTGGGAACTGGATACGTGGGTCTCGTGACGGGTGCTTGCTTCTCGGAAATCGGGCACGAGATCCTCTGTGTAGATAATGACCACGAGAAAATTCAAATGCTGAAGAACCTCGAGCTTCCCATCTACGAGGAGGGACTTGAGGAGATGGTGATCCGCAACGTGGAGGCGAACCGACTGAAGTTCACGGACTCCATTGAGGAAGGAACCCGATTTGGGGAAGTCATCTTCATCGCCGTGGGCACCCCCCCCAATTACCTCGGGGAAGCCAATCTCTCCTACGTGGAGCAGGTGGGACGAAAAGTCGCGGAGAACATGACATCCTACCGGCTCCTGGTGGAGAAAAGCACCGTTCCCGTCAACACCGGGGAAGAATTGAAACGCACCGTGGCCAAGTACCGCGGGGAAGATGTGGACTTTGACGTGGCGTCGAATCCGGAGTTCTTGCGCGAAGGAACAGCGTTGGCTGACGCCTTCAATCCTGACCGGATTGTCGTGGGCGTCGAGTCGGACCGGGCGCACAACCTTCTGAAGGATATCTACCAGCCAATCATCGACCGAAGTGGCTGCGAATTTCTTCGAACGAACATAGCAAGCGCAGAACTCACCAAGCATGCCTCCAACTCGTTCCTCGCCATGAAAATATCCTTCATCAATGCCGTGAGCCGGGTCTGCGAATTGGTGGGGGCTGACGTCGAGGAAGTGGCCCACGGAATGGGGCTGGATCAACGCATCGGCTCGAAATTCCTCTCCGCGGGAGTTGGCTACGGCGGGTCCTGCTTCCCGAAAGATGTGGACGCGTTTGTACACATTGCCGACAAGCTGGGATATGACTTCAAATTGCTCAAGGAAGTGCAGGCCATAAACCTCGCGCAGCGGGAGCATATCCTCGCCAAGGTCCGCCATGAACTGTGGGTGGTACAGGACAAAACCATCGCCATCTGGGGGCTGGCCTTCAAACCCGGGACCGACGACGTGCGCGAATCCCCGTCCCTCTATTTCGTGCCAAAGCTCGGCGAACTGGGGGCAAACCTGCGGCTCTGGGATCCCATTGCCCACGAGAAATTTGGAGTAGCCCTCCCTGGGCACTCCTATTTTGACGATCCGCTGGAGGCCGCCTGCGGTGCTGACCTGGTCCTTCTCCTGACGGACTGGCCACAGCTCCAGGAAATCGATCTGGAAAAGCTCAAATCGGCGATGAATGTTCCGGTGCTTGTCGACGGACGAAACCTGTTCGATCGTCAAACCATGGCGAAAGCGGGATTTACCTACCACCGAGTGGGGTGACCATAACCCCATATTCGTCAATATTGGATGTTCGCAACTTCAGGGGACCAACTTGAACCCGCAAAAAAATAGACCAAATTTCTCCCCGGGGTTGACAACCCTGCGCGGTTCCTCTAGTTTTCGCGGTTTCTTGGCCTGAATCCGACCGTGTCGGCTGCAGGCCACAGGAAGGGAACTGCGTGAATTCGACGACATCCGAAGTTAAAATACGCAAGGGAGAGCCTGTCGAGCGCGCCCTCCGACGGCTGAAGAAGAAGCTGGACAAGGAAGGGGTCATGCGCGAGATACGTGCCCACCGGCACTACGAAAAGCCAAGCGTGAAAAAGCGGCGAAAAGCCGCGCGCGCGCGCTCCCGCAGATACTGATTCCTTTCCATTCTCCGCTTTCCCCTGCTGCCGGTGCACGGTTGCCAGTGAAGGGCACGTGATCCAGGGTGAATGGGAACGCATGACAGGGCTTGTTTCCCCTAGCCGTGAACCCAGAACCATAACCCCAGACCATGCATTTCGCTTTGACAACCCGCTGGAACGCAGCGCGGCATACCAACGGGGCAGCGATGGTCGAGGAAATCCTCGAATTGGGCTTCACTCACGTCGAACTCGGCTACGACACAAGATACGACCTGGTACCCGGCATTCGGGACATGGTTGCCCAGGGAGCAATCGTCGTCGACAGCGTCCACAACTTCTGCCCGGTGCCCATGGGAACATCAAAGGCGCATCCGGAGATTTACACGTTCGCATCCCCTGACCGGAGCAACCGCGAACGGGCGGTCCGTCATACCGCCGAGACGATCCGTTTTGCGGCAGAGCTGGGTGCCCGCACCGTCGTCTCGCACAGCGGCAACGTCGAAATGAAACCGTTCACACGCGAACTGATGAGACTGGCGGAGGGGAACAAGCTCTATTCCCGAACCTATG
>CAZTAB010000584.1:0-4177 GCA_964611475.1 uncultured Verrucomicrobiota bacterium
ACTGGGGAACCGATGAGGAAACGGAGGACAAGGGACATCTGGGGGATTTCGAGTACCAGGCGACCGAGCGGATGGGGGATCTCGTTCTCGTTGCCGGCGAACACGTTGGGAAGGGAAAAGTCCTCGTGTTCGGCGACACGACCAGTTTTTTCAACAACAATCTGAACCGTTCCAACGAGATTCTTCGTGCCGCCCTCACCTGGTTCGGCGAACCCGCCGCGTACGCCTGGTTCAACGGGAAAACTCTGGGCGTGATCGCCTTCATTGGGGTTTTCATGCTGCTTGCCGTTTCGCTCCTGACACGGGCTCTCCCGGTCACTCTCGTGATACTCGCCGCGGCGTCCTTCGTGGCGCACCGCCCGGCGGGTCTGATTCCCATCGACCAGGCCGTCGGACGTGACCGGCTGGCAGTTTTCGATTTTTCGCATCATCCCTACGCATCGAAGCACGGTAGCATGGGCGACGCCCTCTACGGGCTCTCCATAAACCTGCTCCGCTATGACATGCTCCCGGTGGCCCAGAACCACTGGGATCGGGAGAACCTGGACAATGCGCGGATCCTGATTCTGAACGCACCCAGGCATGCCTTTTCCCCCCGGAAACGGAAGGAAATCATGAATTTCATGGAGCGCGGCGGCATTGTTCTGATGGCCTGCGGCGCCCACCACTATGCCAGTAACAAGGCACTGCTGGACGAGGTCGGTCTGGGCATCAGCAACCTGCCCCTCGGCCGATTCTTCGACCGCCCCGCGTTCAATCAGCCGATCCAGTACTTCAGCGCATGGCCGATCAACGTACAGAATCCCAACGCGACAGTGGTGTCACTATACGGAGACTGGCCCCTGATGGTCGACGTCCCGGTAGGAAGCGGACGGCTCTTCCTTGTGGCGGATTCGGAGTTCTTCCATAACAAGAACCTGGAAAGCCACGAACAGTACTCCCAGCAAAACATAGAGTTTGTCCGTAACATGCTCGATTTCGTCACTGGAGAGCGGCCACAGCAGGAGGGGCCCTCGCAATGATGTTCTTGTCCGTACTTCTCAAGGCCTACGCCCTGGTACTCTGGACCATGCAGCCCGCATGGGGCGGTGCAGCCTGGCTGATTTCCCTGCTCGTCGACTACGGCTGGTCCCGCTCGCGCCGCGATTCGATCGGTGGCCGGCTTGCCGAGATCCTTCTTGTCAATGTGGCGACGCTCATCGTGGGCTTGGCCCTGCATGCCTTCTTCCTCGAAGCAACCTCCCGCTGGAAAGACGGAGTTCCGATTCTGGCTCACGCGGCAGCGCTTCTGCTCCGCGCCATACAACTCCCGGCCGGTGCCTTCGGAGGGCAGGTGAACGTGAGTACCATGGCCGGCGCCCTGGTATTCCCGGTGAACCTGGATACCCTCGGGCTGCTCTGCCCGATGCTCTTCGCCGGGATCGGGTTCACCTACCTGCTCGTGATCGCGCGGGACCTCAAGGCCGTCTGGAGAGGCACCTTGTGGATCGTCGGCGTGCTGCTCGCGGCCATGCTGTTGCGCTGGGCTCTCTCGATCGTTCTCTTCCTCTTCCTCACCGACTTCATCGGCTACGAAACCGAGGAACTGCCGATCCTTCCGTTTTTCAAGGTTGACCTGATCGCGATGCTGTTCGCGCCTTTCCTCTTCGTCGCCGCAGTAATACTACAACGGCAACTGGCAGAACCCATAATGGAAGAGGCACCGCGTGGGGTCCTGCCCCGCCGACCCGGGCTGCTCGTGGTACTGCTGGCACTCGCGGTCGTCGTGCTGTGGGAACCGCAGGGTTCCGCAAAAGACGGGGAAATTCTGATCAACACCCACCACACCCAGTGGTCGCGTACCGACCGGCCGTATGACAGGGATTGGTACGGACCCGGTGCCGGGTACAACTATGCCTGCATGAAGCGCCTGTTCAGCGAGTTCTATCCCACCCGGGAGTTGAAGGCCCGGATTACCGCCAAGGAACTTGAAAAGGCGAGCGTGCTGATCATTTACGATCCCGACCGCGCCTTCACCCAGGAGGAAATCAGCGCCGTTCATGAGTTCGTGAAGAATGGCGGCGGCATTTTCCTGGTCGGTGACCACACCAATGTGTTCGGGGGGACATCCCACCTGAACACCATCTGCCGGCCATTCGGTTTCATCTTCCGCGACGACGTGCTGTTCGATCTCGATGAGGATTTCTTCCAGCTCTATGACGTGCCACGGACATATTCGCAGTTCCTGCACGGCATGACCTTTTTCAAGTTCCGCGGGCCCGCATCCATCCAGCCGACGTCCTGGTTTACCCGCACCATTCTCCGGGTGGGACACGCAAAATCTCTTCGCGCGATCTACTCGGTAAACAACTTCTATCCCCCGCCCCATGACGACCCCAAAATGCACACCGGGGAATTCGCCGCGTCCGTCTCTTCCCGCTACGGCCGCGGCCGTGTGCTGGCTTTCGCCGACAGCACCATCTTCTCGAATTTCGAGATCTTCTACCCAGGCAAATACGAGTACCTGCTGAATGGAATGCAATGGCTCAACCAGAAGGATGCTGCGTTTACCGGCCCATTGAAACAGGCGGCCCTCCTGGCAGCGCTGGTGCTGCTGGCGGTCATGCTCGTCCGCGCCGGCACACCGCGCCGACTGCTCGGCACGATCCTCGGCACCGTGGTGGCCTGGACCGCCGCGTGGGCCCTATGCCTGTACGCGGAGCAGTCCCGCGCCGACCTCCCCCGCCCGACGCAACCCGTCCAATTCCTCTTCTTCGCCACCGAGCCGACGGACGACCCCTATACACTGCGCACGTTCGTAACAGAGGCACCGTACGACCAGAAATATGACGTGTTTATTCAATGGGTCCTGCGCACCGGCGTGTATCCCGGATTCTACCTGCACGGGGACGATCAGCTCAAAACGCTCCACCACGTGCTCGACGAATCGGAACAGGCGGATACCGGCATGGCCCTGATCATACGCGAACCGAAACACCTCGAAATCCTGGAAGACCTGGGGACCGGACCTCTCGCCTCAGCCGACAACCTCCTCCTTCTGGTGTCGAGTTCCGGAGGCCTGGCCCGGGAGGCGGTACTGGCGTCGATCCGGGAATCGGGCGTGATCAAGGAGAGCGAAAACCTGGATCGAATCGAGAACGCCTGGCCCTTGGGCGACCTGCGCCTGAAAGACGGTGGACGCAGGGTCGCCGTCGTGCTGTCCTCGGAAAAGTTCAGCGATTCGCAGATGGGCTTCAGTGAAAAAGTCAACCCCTCGGAAACTCAGCGCTCCCGATACGACGAGCAATTCGATCTTCTGGACTGGCTGTTTGACCGGGCAAAAGATGAGGCGACGGAAGTAGCCGAAGAAACCGAGTCACAACCCGAGGGTGAACGATGAAATCCTGGACCACGAAGCAACTTCTGGCCGTGATCGGGGGAGCCGCCGTCATCGCCATCGCAGTAGGAGCCTCGCTCCGCAACCCACCCCCCGGATCGGACATCACGCTCCCGAATTCACCGCTCTACAATATCGCGGTCACCGAGTCCGTCAACGGGCTCAAGGACAACAAGAAAGAGAACGAAGCCAAGCCCTGTCCCGATTGTGGAAAAATCCACGAGGCGCGAGCGCCGGATGTCGCCCAGTCCGCCGGCGGTGTCAGCCAGCAGTTCGAATACTGCGTGAATTGCAAAGTCTACCACCGCAAGCAGGTGGAGGTGCAGATCGGGGACACGGCCCCGTAGACTCCGGCTGCAGTTCCCCGGTTCTCCACTTCGCAAGTCGCCCGAAGACGATGTCCTCCGGTTTCTGTCGGCTTTAACAGCGGCTCCGGGCCTTTTACAACGCCCGCACGACCTCCTTCGTCGCTTCCAGTGCCGCGTCAATATCGTCCGACGTATGTGCACAGCTGATGCTTCCCTGTTTAGTGGGAAGCGGAAAATTATAGATGCCACGCCCGATGAGTTCGGCCCGGTATCTCGCGTCATACCCCATGTCGTGACCAGTCACCAACTCCCACCAGTTCGAAGGAGCCCGGTCCATGAAGTAGACGCAATGCGCGCTGCCCTCACGCACAATGGACGCAGTAATCCCGTGATCACTGAATATCCGCCTCTGCCCCTCCTCGAGCCGCGCGGCCATTGATTCCAGGTGCCCGTACAGATCCAGTGCGGGATCCCTCAGCTTGTGCAGGCAAGC
>CAZTAB010000585.1:0-4598 GCA_964611475.1 uncultured Verrucomicrobiota bacterium
GGCAGGCGATTGGACGAGATTCATCACTCGTCCGACAAATATCGCTATCCGTCGAGGAGCGTTCCTGCCGGGCAGCCCTCCGTACTGGAAGGGGACGAGTTTCCGCTGGAGGTCGGCTCGCGTGACCTGCTGGTGTTGCGGGTGAATTGACACACCCCGGAATCTGGTTCGTGGGGCAGCTATACCCGGGATGTTTTCAGTTCAGGAAGGGCCCCCTTTATCCGCCATGGCTATGCGGACCGCGGGGACTGCCTCCCCCCGAACCTTCGAAGGCGGGTCGAGGCGTTTCGGCAAACCCACGGAACATGCGGATTGACAGGGACGCAGGGCTGACAACACTCTCCATGAAACGAATGAAGTGATCCCATGCGATTAGAGAGCAAGATTGCACTCGTCACCGGCGGGTCCCGTGGCGTCGGCCGGGCGACGGCGATTGCCCTGGCCCGGGAAGGCGCGTCGGTCGTGGTGAACTACCATCCGGGCGCCGACGCTGAGTTTGGCGATTCGGCCGACGCCGCGGCGGAAGCCGTAAAGCGCGCGATCGAGGACGCCGGCGGAAACTGCCTGCTGCTGCCGGGCGATCTGGCGGAGGATCAGGCGGCGCGCGGGCTGGTGAAAGACGCGGCCGCGCATTGCGGTGGACTCGATATCCTGGTCTGCAGCGCCGGCATCTGCCCGATGAAGGAATTCCTGGATATCTCCACCGAAACCTTTGACCGGCTGCACGCGGTGAATTTGCGCGGCCATTTCGCCTGCAGCCAGGAAGCCGCGCGCATCATGATCGACCAGGGCCGCGGGGGACGAATCATTGCCATCAGTTCTGTTTCCGCCCGGATCGGCGGCGAGCACCAGGCCCATTACGCTCCCACCAAGAGCGGACTGCATTCCCTGATGCAGAGCATGGCCATTGCCCTCGGACCGCACGGGATTACCTGCAACTCGGTCGGGCCCGGTGAGGTGGACACGGACATGAACCGGGTCATTCCAGGGTTCGAGGAGTACTGGGAGTACCTGGACCAGGTCCTGCCGCTGCGGCGTATTGCCCAGCCGGAGGATATCGCGGACGTGGTTGTCTTTTTCGCCGGAGATGACTCCCGGTATGTCACCGGACAATTGCTGATGGTGGACGGCGGCTGGCTAACCACTCCGCTGGGGCCGGCGGAGGGGGGGACGACATGAGGATTGACCATGTGAGCGTGGATTGCAGGTAGGGAGAAAGAATGCCGAAGGTTGTACTGACAGATTTCATAGAGGTTGGCGATGCGTTGGCGCCGGAGCGCGCGGTGCTGGACGGGGTTGCGGATGTGGTGGCGATCGGTGCACACGACGATCGCGAGATGGACGGCAAGATCGAGGACGCCGACGCTCTTATCACCTTTCACTACACGGTTCTCACCCGGCGTTCCCTCGAGCGGCTTGAGAATTGCAAGGTTATTGCACGGGCGGGCGTCGGCTATGACAACGTGGACATTGCGTTGGCGAGGGAACTCGGGATCCCGGTGGTGAACGTGCCCGATTACGGATCCGAGGAGGTTGCGGACTCGGCGATCGGAATGTCGCTGGCCTTGACCCGGGGGATTCATTATTTCAACAGCCGGCTTCGCGCAGGGCTGGGGGACTGGAATTACACCGAGGCGGCCCCTCTCTATCGCCACCGCGGGCGGGTGTTTGGCATCATTGGTCTGGGCCGGATCGGCACCGCGGCCGCGATGCGGGCCAAGGCCTTGGGGATGGATGTCGTGTTCTACGATCCCCATCGGCAGGACGGATACGACAAGGCCCTGGGTATTCGCCGGGCCGATACGCTGGAAGACCTGTTAAAAGACGTTTTCGTGCTGAGCATTCACTGCGACCTGAACCCGGGTTCGGAGCTGCTGATCAACGAAGAGGCCATCGCGGCGATGCCGCAGGGATCCCACCTGGTGAACACCGCGCGGGCCGGCGTGGTGGACGCCGGTGCGGTCGTCAGGGCGCTGGCGTCGGGTCACCTCGCCGCCGCCGCCCTGGATGTCCTGGTCACTGAGCCGCCGGAGGATGGCGATCCGGTGGTCGCCGCGTGGCGGGATCCCGATCATCCCGCGCACCATCGGCTGATACTGAACCCGCACGCGGCGTTCTACTGCGAGGAGGGGTTCGACGAGCTTCGCTCAAAGGCGGCCCGCAGCTGCCGCGCGGCGATTCTGGGGGAACCTTTGCGAAACGTGGTGAATTGACGGGAGGAGGCGATCATGGCGAATAAGGCGGAACTGGTTCTGGACGCGAAGGCCGAGCTCGGCGAAGGGGCGATCTGGCATGACAATGTTCTCTACTGGGTCGACATCCCGCCCGGCAAGGTTTGCATCTACGATCCGGGCGCCGGAACGAACCGGGAGATTGAAGTCGGACAGATGGTTGGCACCGTGGTTCCGCGGGAGCGGGGTGGAGTTGCGGTTGCCGTTGAAAACGGGTTCGGGCTGCTCGACACCGAATCCGGGACCTTCACCCACCTGCGCAATCCGGAGGAGGGTAATTCGGCAAACCGGATGAATGACGGCAAGTGCGATCCGGGAGGACGGTTCTGGGCCGGCACGATGGACCGCGGCGAGGAAAACGCCAGCGGCAGCCTGTACTGCATGGATACCGATCACACCGTGCACCGAAGATTGGAGAACGTGACGATCTCAAATGGCATCGTGTGGACCGGTGACCGGCGCACCATGTACTACATCGATTCCCCAACCTGCCGGGTGGACGCGTTCGATTACGATGTGGACAGTGGTGAGCTCTCCAACCGTCGCACCGCGGTTGAAGTACCCCAGGCACTCGGGTGGCCCGACGGCATGGCCATCGATGAAGATGACAATGTCTGGATCGCCATGTGGGCTGGCAACGCGGTCACCCACTGGGATCCCCGGACCGGGAAACAGCTGGGCGTGGTCGAGGTGCCGGCATCGCAGGTTACCTCCTGCGCTTTCGGCGGCCCGAACCTGGATGAGCTCTACATTACCTGCGCGCGCATCGATCTGAGTGAGGAGCAGCTGCAGAAGGAACCACACGCCGGCGGGCTCTTCAAAGCCAGCCCTGGCGTACGCGGGGTCCCGGCTGTTGCCTTCAGGGGGTAACGCACGATTATCATCGTGCCGGGCCCCTGGGGCGGTGGCGCGGTTCTGGATAGACAAACCGTATGGTGATGACGTAGTTGAAACGGCGGGGCCGGGACGCATGGTGCATTTGGAGCAGAGGTTGGCCACCGCCGGCCACCTACCCGAATTGGCTGCAAAGACGCGAAGCGAGGTGCCGGAACCCACCCGCGGCGGCTTGCAGTATGATGAGATCTGACACAAAGGGACGCGTATGATGGAATTTGGACCACTGCTTGTCATCCCCTGCCTGGTGACGTCGCCTGCGCTCGACGGCCGCCTCGAACCGGAGGTTTGGAACAACGCGGCGCAGCTCACCGGGTTCCTGTACACGACCGGCGAAATCGCGGCACGCCAGACAACCGTCCTGGCCGGGTTTGACGAGGATAATCTCTATCTTGCCTTTGTCAGTTTTAACGAGGCCGGCGGTGCGGCCACGGTGAAGGAGCGGGATGACTCGGCCGTGTTTACCGAAGACGCGCTGGAAGTGTATCTGCAACCCGACCCGGAGAGCGGAGAATATTTCCTGTTCGGAGGCAATGCCCTGGAGACACAGTACGACGCAAGGAAGATGGATGCGTCCTGGAGTGCCGAGTGGACACTCAAGTGCCATCGCGAATACGACTCCTATTTCGTCGCGGCCACCTGGACCGCGGAATTGGCGATTCCCTTCAGGAGCTTGGGCCTCAACGGCGCCCCTCCCGACGGCACAACGTGGCGCGTCAACTTCTGCCGCGACTGGGCCGCCGGCCTTTCCGCCGACGACTGGGCCGCCGGCCTGCGATATACTACGTGGTCGCCCATCGGCGGGAGCTTTCACAACCCGGCTCGCTTCGGCAACCTGGAATTCCGGCGAGGTGCGCCGGCCGTTCGCTGGGAATCGGTGGGTGAATTGGCTTCCGGGTCGGTTTCACTGGAAGGCAACGTCCGCGCAGCGTCTGATGCGAGGGTTGACTTGTCATGGGAAGTGCGTGCGGCCGAGGGGGAAGAAAAGGTGGCATCGGATGGAATCGGCGTCGATGTGGATGCGCAGGGATCGTCTTCTTTCCATCTTGAGGGGGATTTCCAGATTCCGGGAACGGAGCCTTGGCCCGCCCGGCTCGAATTGTCCGCGAGAGGGCAGGATGACGCCCTGCTCTATCGTCAGGAGATTTCATTCCGCGCGGTTCCCCCCTTTCGGGTCGAGATCGACCCGGTATACCTGCAGGGCTTTTTGGCGGCTCGCTTTGATGTCAGCCGGGTCCCGGACTTGCCCCGCGAGGCCGTGGGGCGGTTGCGACTCATGGCGGGAGACGGCCAGCTCATCGCTGCAACCGTGTGCGAGGAACTCGGGCGGCACATGCAGGAGGAAGTCCGGCTGGATATTTCCCATGTCGAGCCGGGGGACTACCAGGTGGAGGTGACGCTCGAGGATGGGGGTGGTTTGGAGGTTGCCTCGAGGACGGAACCTTTTCACGTGCCCCCGCCGCCTCCCTGGCA
>CAZTAB010000586.1:0-9060 GCA_964611475.1 uncultured Verrucomicrobiota bacterium
GGACCGGATCATGGGCTCGGCGTGTAGCGACCCGAAGGCGTCGGCGTTGTCCTTCAGCATCTGCCGTTCGTGCTCCCGGTAGGAGAATTCGCGGTTGAAGGCGCCGGTGGCGTTGAACAGGCGCCACTCCGGGTGCTTCTCCCAGATCTGGTAATCGAAAATTTTATGGCGCGGAAAGTAGAAGCGGTACAGATTAATGCCTGCGAATCCTTCCCAGTTCGCCGCCACGTGGCCGGTGAAGGGCATCTCGCCGAGGTCGTATAGCAGGCATCCGTCGACGTACTGTCCCAGCACATCGAACCCCAGACTCTCGGTCAGCAGAACGGAGTCGGGATTCACCGCGTCCATGGCCTGGCGCACCCGCCGGGCGGCGTCGGACTGGGCCTGCAGCTCGTTGTAGTGCCGCCACCGGGCGAATGTGTGCGGATGTTTCTCGTTCTGGCAGATCCGTGACGCGCCGCCCATCTCGTCAATCCGAACCCCGTCGCCACCGGTCTCCTCGATGATGCGGGCGCAGGTCCGCGCCAGGTACGCCCGCCACGGTTCGTGATCCATGCACATCTGCCAGTCGTAGTAGGGCCAGAAGTATTGGCCCTCCGGATACATGGTGGCCCAGTCCGGTCCATGCGCCTTGCCCATGACGGTGTCGAATGCGGCCTCCGCCTTGTTGATGTAGAAGGTTGGAATGTATCCCCGGGCCTTCAGGTCGGCGATGTACTTACGGAACGTGGGCAGGCCGCCCCAGCGCTCATTGTAGCCCTGCAGACCGTAGTCGCCCTGGTTGCCCCAGAGGACGTACTTGCCTTCCAGCATCCCGTAACGATCCTGCCAGAGCTCAAAGGTCAGGCCGTACTTCGCCGCCGTGGCCTTGTTTCGTGCCATCATTTCGTCCGTGATTTCTTCGTGCTCCCAATACCCGGAGTGCTCCAGTCCATCGACGATCTTGGTCATGAAATCGTCCTGCACGTGGCCCATGACTTTGAGGCCCCATGCCGCGGGATCGGGGTTGTACGCCTCCTTGTCGCCCGGTCCCCGGTAGCCACATTCCGGTCCGGTGCTGTCGTAGTTGAAGGCGGCGGTGAGCTTGTTCGGATAGTTGTTCTTGTGGGAAAAGCCCTCGAACCATCGCCGGTACGACTCCATGGCGACGCGCCAATCGCCGTTCATCACCCCGAGCGTCGCATTCGCGAACCGCCACCGCTCTTCGGGCTCGAGGTCGCGGCCGAAGTAGGAGAAGGCCATGCTCGTACCGAGCGATTCCTGCACCGGCTCCCAGAGGATCAACTCGTATGGCGCCCGCCCGTGAAGAGCATCGGAAAGCGTTGGGTCGAGTCGAAACGTGGGATCGGATTCGCGAGCGTCCGCCTTCAGCATGTGGAGAATCTTGTACTCGCCGCTCTGGTCGTTCACGCGCAGGAACAGTCCGCCGCCGAGCTCGGGGCAGTACGACGCCATGGTCTGGTAATAGGTGCGCCCGCCGCCGTAGCCGCTCCGAAAGTACGCCGGGTGGTCCAGCACGACCCCCGTACAATACGGATAGAGATAGCGGTCCTTCACATAGCCCTCGCTCCACCCGATCCCGCCCAACACCGGGAAGGCGGCTTTGACGACCTGGTTCTGCTCCGACTGGTTTTGAAGGGAGAACCCGAGTTGCAGCTCTTCCGACCGGTCGATGGTGACGCGAAGGCGCCCGGTGAGCGAAGACTCCGCGTTGGACAAGTCATAAACGACGGACATCTTCTCCGGTGTGGACACGAGAATCTCTTTCCGGTCGACGGTGAAGTCCGTGCCGGTCAGGCGTTTCCCGTCGACTTCCAGTACGAACAGTGTTTCTGCCACTTGCTCCCGCAGCACCTCCGCTTTCATCGATTTATGCATGACGCGGCGCAGCGCGATTCCGTCCCTGTGCTGGATTTCGATTCGCATGGCGCCGTTTTCGAAGACATCTGCCTCCGCTCCCTCGGTCAGGCGCAGAGGGGCCTCAGGTACGGGGGGCAACGGCTTGACCTCCGGGTTCAGATCCACGGCGGGCAACACCGGAAAGTCCTCATGACTGAACGAGACGTCGTCCTGTGCGTCGCCCGTAAGCAGGACGAGGCGAATCATGTATTCGCCGGCGAAGCGGGGTCGGGTGGGGGCGTGGACCTTGTTCAGCGGGCGCGCCTGCCAGGTGGCACCGCCGTCGGTCGAGCGCGCGCTGCACCCCTGATCCTCGTACATGTCGATCCCCACGACGAGCCGGATCTCGTTCTCCGCGGCCTCAGGAAGAAGATAGACTTGGATTTCGTTGGACCCGTGAACGAGCTGATCTGCCGGGATCTCGAAATCGAACCAGTTGATGGCCATGCGGGTGTGAAACCACCCCCATCCGGAGCTGACGAGATTCCTGGTCGAGAAGGTGTTGTCGTGTCCGTTTGCCGAGATATTGAACTGCACGTCGGGTCCGTCCTCACCGACACCCTCAGTGTGCATGAAGACGCTGACCTTCGCCGTCCGGATTGCCGCAAAGTCCTTTTCCGACATCTCCGATAGATCGAGCACCTTCCTGACTCGATGCGTAGCCGCCTGCAGGGTGTTATGGCTGTAGTCCGTGTGGTTGTAAAAAGAATAATCAGCGGCCGCGACGGAGACACCCGGCGCAGGCGTGGCGATGGTAGCGGCGCGCGGGCCGGCGTGGGACGTGGCTGCGAGGGTGAAAAACAGCATCAAGGATGTGGCTATTCGTTTCCGTAAATTCATCATGATCTCCGTTCGTGACTCTTGTAAAAGGGATGTTGCTGCCCGTTTTCGTGAATACACCATGACCTTTATTCGTGGTTTCGGTCAAATTGTTTTGAGCCCGGGGCCAGCCGCACGGGTCGGACCCTCGTGCTACGATCCGGGGGCTCCGTGTACCGAAGCATCCACCAGCCTTCCGTTTTTCAGAATTCTCAACATCAGGGCCGAGTGTTCGCCCCGGGGGATGGGAACCCGATTCTTCCCGTCCTTCGGCTCGAACTCGGAGAGCACATCTCCACGCTCCGAAACCAGCTTCCCCGTGAAGCCTTCCGATCCCTCGGGCAATCGAACGACGACATTGTTTTTGTTCCACTTCACTTGCGCCACGCGGGGCAGCCGGGCCATGATTGCCGCTGTTCTTGGGGGCAACTGGATGGGAACCACGGCATGACCCTTCGCTCGTTTTACAGAAATCTCTTCCGCGCGAAGCAGGTCGACGAAATGTTCGCCATCGTCCGACTTCATGCGCAGCAGGTCGCCTTCCACCGCCGTGCTGCGAGCATTGTAGATCGTGTAGACCGTTTTTTCACCGGCCGGAAAGGCGTTGGCATAGACCTGCGGCATCAGGGTCGGGATCATCGGTTCAGGATAGAGCGCGCCGAAGGCATCGGCGTTTTCCTGCATGACCGCCAGTTCCTTCGCCGAGAAGCACCATTCCCGGTTGAACGCTCCGGTGGCGTTGAACAGCCGCCACTCCGGCACCTTGGAGAAGACCTGGTAGTCGAAGATCTTGAAGCGGGGAAAATAGAACCGCGCCACGTTGATGCCGACGAATCCCTCAATCTTCCCGAACGTGGGGAGGATTCCGCGCCACTCTGAAAGGTCATAGGAGAGCGTTCCGTCAAAGTACTGCCAGAACAGGTCGATGCCCGGGTTCTCGGTCATGAGCACGGTGTCCGGCTCCACCTGGTCAACGGCCATGCGCACCTGCCGGGCCGCCTCCAGCTGTGCCTGCTGGGCCGCCTGGTGGCCGGGGCGGCCGAACGTGTGGGGATGACGGTCGTTATAGCAGATGGGGTTGCAGGCCCCCATGACATCGATTCGGATTCCGTCGGCCCCCGTTTCCACGACCAGCCGCCGGCAGGTCTCGGCGATGTAATCCCGCCAACCGGGGTTGTTCATGTCCATGCCCCACATGGCGCCCATGGGCCACTGGTACCTTGGTTCCGCCCAGGTCTCGCGCTTCTCCATGAGGCCCCATTCGGGACCATGCTTCGCGCCGACGAGACTGGAGAGCGCGGCCTCGCTCACGTTGATGTAGAGCGTGACGAGATATCCCTTCCGTTTCATTTCGTCCAGGTAGCCACGGAAGGCGGGAAGACCTCCCCAGCGTTCGTTGTACCCCTGCAGTCCGTAGTCGCCCTGGTTGCCCCAGAAGTAGCGCGTTCCCTCCAGGGATGGATTGCCCTTGTCATGGAAGGAATATTCCTCTCCCCGAATCACTGCGCTTCGCTCCAGGGTGACTACGTTGGTGTGCCCCGCTTGTTCGATCGCCGTTTTACGATGTTTCTCCAGGTATTCATCGGTAATGACGTCCCATTCCCAGTAGGAGGTGTGCTCGACCATGTCGAGCGGCGCGGCCAGGTATTCGTCCGCGTGTTCGCCTTCTTCGAAAACGGGGATGTGTCCCCACTGCCCGATGTCGGTATTGTAGCCGTTCGCGTTGTGGAAGTGATGGGCGGCGCTGGTGCCCTCGAGGTTGAACCGGTCGATGAGCTTGCCCGGGTGCGGCCGTCGATGGGCGAATGACTCGAACCAGGAACGATACGCCTCCATCGCCTGCCGCCAGTCCCCGTTGTAAACCCCGAGCATGGCGGTGGGGAGGCTCCAGCGTTCGTTCGGTTCGAGCGTGCGTTTCTGATAGCTGAAGGCCATGGACGTGCCCCCCGCGGTTTTGTAGGGATTCTGAAAGACATGGTCGCGCTCCAGCCGGCCATGCTCCATGGCTTCGTTCGCCGAGCGAAACGAAAACGCGGGCGCGCTGCCGGTCTCGTTCAGCTTGTCGAAATGCAGAATCTTGTACTCGCCTCCCGGGTCGGCGGCGTTGAGAAACAGGCCGGCGCCGCGGTCGGGGCGGTACGATGCCATCATCTGGAAGTAGACAAGTTCTCCACCGTACGCATTTGCAAGTCCTACCGGTAATTTCGAGAGGATGCCGGTCAGGTACGGGTAGAAGAAATAGTCGTCCGTCGGGTCTTCGCCCCAGGCGATGCCGGTCAGGATGGGGAACGCCGGGCTCACGTCCAGCGGGGCATCGCTGGTGTTTCGCAGCGCCAGCGAGATTCGAAGCTGTGGACCGTCGTTCGCCCGGAATTCGACGTCCGCCCACAGGCCCGCGTCGTTTTCCAGTTGGTAGCGCAGAGCGCCACCGCCGCGCGCCGCGGCCGGTCGGGTCGTCGAGACGACCCGAAACCCCCGGCTGTCCACGGTTTCGTCGCCAATCTGCAGAGCGAAGATCGGGCTTCCGGGATCGGGCTGCACGGGCGATACATCGCCCGGCAGGTGGCGCAATTCGCGGATCTCGAGTCCGTTCTCCGTGCCGATGGTCAGTCGGTACCAGCCGTTCTCCAGGGTGTCGGCGCCGGGCTCTGACGTGACCTGAACAGGTCGGACCGACGGAAACTCCAGCTGCGTGACCGGCGGATTCAGGTCGAGGGGAAGAATCGCTCCGGTCGCAGACAGGACGGAGCCAAGTCCCAGTATGGCCGTGAAGGTGATTCCTCGAAATGGACGAGTAGCGTGAAGGATCATCTTGCTTTGGTTCTCCAATTTGTGTTGTTTCGCCCCGCGCGGGAATGGCATAATTTTTACCGTACCACTGGAAGAGGATTGTGCACCATGGCGAGTGAGTCTGTAAATATTGCATTTATCGGATGCGGCGGGATCGTCCGGGATCATCTTGACCACGGCCTGGGCTCGTTCCCTGACGTGAAGTTTGTGGGCTGGTGCGACATCAAGCGCGAGCACGCCGAGGAGCGCCGCGCCCAGGTGAACGGACAGGGAGAGGTGTTCGAGGATCCGGAGCAGATGTTGCGGGCAACGAGCCCGGATGCCGTATACATCATGCTCCCCCCGTTCGCGCACGGCCCCGCGGAAGATGTGGTGTTGAGCCACGACCTGCCCTTTTTCGTCGAAAAGCCGGTCGCGATTGAACTTCAGACGGCCCGGCGCGTGCACGAAGCGGTGCGTGAGAAGGGCCTGGTAACAACCGTTGGTTTCATGAATCGATATCGCGATTCCCTCCTGGAAGTGCGCAAGCGGGTCGAGCGGTCCAATCCGGTTCTCATGCATGGCGGCTGGGTCGGCGGCTGCCCCGATCCACACGAGGGCGTCGGGCGCTGGTGGGTTCGCAAGGAGAAGTCCGGCGGACAGTTCCTGGAGCAGACGGTTCACACCATTGACCTCGCGCGATACCTCTTTGGCGATGTCAGATCCGTGTATGCGGTCCCGGTAACCGGACGGATGCCGAGGCCGGATTTCTACACGATCGAAGAGGCGTCGATGGTGCAACTGACTTTCGAGAACGGGGCTGCGGGCAACCTGTACAGCTCCTGTGCGACGCCGCAGGGCGGCGGTATTTCGCTGGAAGTCTGGACCACCGACATGCACGCGCGCCTCGACGGGTGGGAGCACTCGGCCCGAATCGATGAGCCGGACGGGACACAAACGGACATCCGCGGCGAGGAGTCGATTTTCGCCAAGGAGGACCGCGCGTTCATCGATGCAGTCCGGACCGGTGATGCCGGGGGTTTGCTCTGTTCGTACGAGGACGGGTTCAAGTCCGTCCAGATCGCGTGCGCCGCGGACGAGTCGATGCGGACGGGGAATCCGGTTGATATTTGTGAAGCATAGCCGATAAACGTACCAACAATCATGAAGTCTGACGCGGGAGTTTTTCAATGGTGAGCCACCAGATTCCGGATGGAACAAGCGTTCGAATGGGCGGTCGTCAGCTTGTTTTTGGCGAACACATGACGAAGCTTGAGGATGCCAATGACGTGCTGGGGGATTCGGCCGGATTGCGCCGGCGCTTGCAGGAGGAGGCCTTCCTCCTGGTCCGCGGGTTTCATGACGTGGACCTCGTGCTGGGGGCACGGGCGGAGTTGTTGCGGGAGATCGAGCGACAGGGAGGGATCGCGCCCGGCACAAATCTCGACGACGCGATCATCGCCGACAACAACGGGTACCTTCCGGACGGAAACCGGATCGGCGTGGCAGATGACGTATTCCGCGGAATGACGTCTCTCCTGGAACTTACCACCGGCGAACACATGATGAAGTTCTTCGACCTGCTGCTCGACGGGCGTTCAACGACCTACACGCACAAATGGCTTCGTGTGTATCAGCCCGGCACGGCCACGGACATTCACTACGACGCGCCGTTCATGGGTCGCGATGCACCGGAATCGGTCATTACCGCATGGTCGCCGCTGGGACGAGTTACCCTGGACATGGGGCCGATCACGCTCGTGCCGGGCTCGAACCGCCTGGAAAACCTGACAAAGGGCTACGCGAAGGAGGACGCGACTCGTGGGGAGACGAAGGGATTCCTGACCAACGACCCGATGGATGTGATCGACCAGTACGGTTTAAAGTTTGCCACCACGGAGTTCGAGCCGGGCGACCTGCTGTTGTTCACCAAGTACATCCTTCATGGATCGGTGGAGAATACGACCGGCCGGTATCGCCTCAGCACCGACACCCGCTACCAGCGCGCCGATGAACAGCACGACGAGCATTACACGCTGGAACAGCGTGCCGGGTGAGCGAGTTTACTGCGTACTTCATTTGCAAGGATAAGGGAACGGCCGCTGCCGGACGACATCCTCGTTGCGTCGAGAATCGGAATGGACCCCGGACTCCCGGCCGGGGCGGAATCAGTCTCGACGCCGGGACGACGGCAATGCCTGCGCGGTTCGATGCCTGCGGGCGCTCGGTCCTGGTTGCGTGCGCGGCCGACAAGTCGATGGAACGTGGTGATTTTTGATTTGGGATTTCTGATGTTTTGTTTATCCTGAGACTCATGAGCGCCAAACACGATATCCCGGACGGCATGATCGGAAGAATGGGCGGCAAGGAGCTTGTATTCGGGGAGCACCTGGCCACGCTTCCGGATGCGAATTCGATCCTGGGCAATCCCGACGCCATGCGTCGGCAACTAGAGGACGACGCATTCCTCTTCTTCCGGGGCCTGCACGACCCGAAGCTTGTGGCGCGCGCGCGCCGGGATGTGCTGCAGGAGATCGACCGGCAGGGCGGGATTGCGCCAGACACATCGCTGGATGACGCGGTGATCGCCGACAACAACGGCCACCTTCCCGACGGTGCGCGGATCGCGGTGGAGGAAGACCAGTTCCGCGGGGGGATGGCGTCCCTGCTTGAGCTGGGCAGTGGCGTGGGGATGATGGGATTCTTTGACGATCTCCTGGGCGGGCCAGCCCGGACGTACACCCACAAGTGGATTCGCATCTACCAGCCGGGCACCGAGACGGAAATTCACTACGACGCTCCGTACATGGGTCGCGACGCGCCGGAGCGGCTCATCACCGCGTGGACGCCCCTGGGCCACATCTCGGTCGACATGGGGCCGATCGCACTTGTTCCCGGGTCGAACCGGTTGGAACGCCTCAAGGCGGACTACGGTAAAGAAGATGCCATCCGGGGGGGGGCTACGGGATATCTCACCAAGGATCCTCTCGATATCATCGACAACTATGGTCTCAAGTTCGCCACCGCGGTGTTTGAGCCCGGCGACATGTTGCTTTTCACAAAGTACATCCTCCACGGATCGCTGGAGAATACGACCGGAAGGTACCGACTCAGTACTGACACGCGTTACCAGCGCGCCGACGAACAGCATGACGAGCACTACACGTTCGAGCAGCGTGTCGGTTGAACGAATTCACCGCGTACTTCAGTCCGCAAGTTTCACGGAACGGCCGCCGTCCGACGACTGCCTCGCTGCGTCAAGAATCGCGATGGATTCCCGGACTCCGGCCGGATCCACCGGCACCGGGCCATCCCCGCGCAAAGCCCCTGCAACCCGTTCGTAGAACCGCGTCATTCGGTCAACGCCGACAAGCGTCTTCTTCGGTTTCACATCTTCCGCCCCGTCCACCGAGTGGATGCGGCAGTCCGCCTCACCGAAATTCTCGTGGGCGATGGCAACAAAAGTGGCCTTGTCGCCCATGACGACAAACCGGGGCTTTCGGTAGTGCATGATGCCGCTGATATCCATTTCGGCGGTGATTCCATTCTGGAAGCGGATCTGCACGTTTGCGT
>CAZTAB010000587.1:0-2287 GCA_964611475.1 uncultured Verrucomicrobiota bacterium
CGTTCATCATTCGAAGGCCAGCTTCGCGTACGCTCATGGATTCCTCCCTGAGGATCACTGCCCAATTTTCGATAGCATGTTCGAGCCAGAGGTTCATGACTTCCAAGAGCAAGTCGAAGATCCACGCAAGATCCTCCGTCGCACGGATGTTCGTCAGGAATGCGTCGCGTGCGAGGTCAGATCGAATGGCCCACAGTTCGGCGGCCCGCTCGATTCTGTCCACGAACAGCTCCGATTCGTTCTCCTCCTCCAGTTGTTCCTCGGGGCGAGAGGGGGGCGAGGCTTGGGGCCCGGGTTCCTCGATGATGGAATCCCCGGGTTCTGTTTCCTGGACGGAAGTCTCTTCGCCATGCTCCGGGACGTTCAGCATCCGGGTGATTCCGCTCAACGATGGATTTCCGTTGTCGGCGCGGTCGTCGAGCTTTTGCTGGAGGCGGAGTACTTTTTCCTCAAGATCGTAGAGGTCTGATCGCGGCGACCATCCGCCGAGAAGAAACCCGGCTAGCAGGGCGAGAGCGGAAAATCCGAGCAATTTCATGGTCACGACTCCTCGGTGCGTGTTGGTGCAGACGCTGGCCTGGCCGGGCCTGCAACACTTTTAAGGCTGGTACGGCGTGAAGATATGGCATCACGCTCGGATGCACCATGCTGGAGGTGTGTCGATGGGCACCCGTGCAGCCGGTGATCCAGTCCCGGGATCGTCCGACAAGCGGACATGCTACTTCATGCTCCCGAATCGAGCATCAAGGATTCCTCCAATGGTAATCGCGGCTAGAACGGCAAGGATCGCGAGGATCACGCTGACAATGAACATGGCGCTGTAGAGTTTCATGTATTTTCGAATGCTTGACAGGAACCTTTCTGTCGGGGCGTCCACCTGCACGATGCTTTCGAGCGCTTTCTTGGCTCCGAGGCAGGCGGTTCCCATCAGGATGAGGATCACTCCGATTGGAATGTAGAGAAAGGGGAGGATGACCGTTACGGCGGAAAGAAGGCCGCCCAGGCAGGTGAGGCCGCCGGATATGATGTTGATTACGCCCACGAACTGGAGCCAGCCACCGAGTCCGGCGGGAACCGGGTGTGCGGCTGCTGTGGCGGGGGCCGCCGGATCGTACATGCCGGGCCGGCCTGTCATCGTCGCCTCTGCGGCGATGGGCTCGTTGCCGCCGGCGAGAGCTGTGACCGAATTGTAGGGCTGCCAGTCCGTCATTCCTTCGGACCAGACGAGGTCGGTGGGATCCAGTTGGCCGGAAGAGACCAGGATCTTAAGTTCACTTTCCGGTACCGGCCCTTTTTTGTCAGCGCCGTTTTTTACGTAGTACCACATCGATTCCATAAAGCGTTCTTTCTCCTCACTTGAGGCGGCGGGGTCCTCTTCTTCGTTCTGGTTCTTCGCACTATAGCCTGAGCCTTCAGCCGGAAAAACGGGAAAATGAGGGTGCGGTGTTCTCTTCCGCGCGCCGCAATATCCCCGTGAAATGGCATGATTTTATTTCTGCATCCAGGTCGATTCTTTTCAGCCCCGATCTCCTTATCGTTGTCAGGCATGTCGGGGAGGATTCGGCTTGCGGTCTCTGGATTTCAGGCCGCTGAAGAAGATCCTCCTGCCTCGTTCGATCCTCTCGGTAAAAGCTTTTCTTACCGCTTCGTTGGTCTGCAGGATTTTGCTGTTTATTTGATTAAATACGAAGCAAACCCTCATAATTTGTTGCAGGCAAACTTAACTCCGTGTAGTCTATCGGTTTAGTGTAGTATTAAATGAGAAAGAAACAGGACATCGATGTTTTAAAGCTGAGCCGGGAGCTGGAGCCACTCACTGCGGAGGAGCGAGTGGCCCGAGCCTATGAGATGGTGGGGGAAGACCTGATCCTAAGCACAAGTTTTGGCCCGACCGCCGGGACCATGTTGAAATTGGTGACGGATGTCTGTCCCGGGATTCGCGTGATCACCGTGCGCAACGGATATGAATCAGCGTTGACTCTGCAGATCGCGGATCGCTTGACCCGTGAGTTCAACTTGAACCTGAAAGTTTTCTCGGCGCCGAATCTGGCGATTCCGGACGAGGGCACCGAGGCTTTTGATGAATTTCGGCGAAAGATAAAGATTGAACCGTTTCAGAAGGCACTGGCCCAGGAACAGCCCCGGGCCTGGCTCGCGGGCGTCATGCGCGAGGAAACGGAGGAGAGGAAGTCCTTCGACTTTGCCATGTCCCGGGATGGCCTCACCGTGATCTACCCGATTCTGGATTGGGCCGGAGATCGCGCCGTTGACTACTGCTATAATAATG
>CAZTAB010000588.1:0-3546 GCA_964611475.1 uncultured Verrucomicrobiota bacterium
CCTTTTGTTGAGCGACATTGCAGGTACAGTGGGGGTGGAGTCTGATCTTGGAGTTGCGCGGCGATCTGCTGCGTTCCCTTATCTTTAGGAATATCGACAGAAAAAACGGTCCAGCAAGAGGTGAGATGATGAGCATATCCGAAGGCCTTTCCCATTCACGCAAACTGATCCTGCGAACCTTCCTGCTGGCGGGCGCCGCATTGACCGGAATCGTCTGGATCAACCTCCAGGCCGTCCCCCACATCACAACGTGGGACCGTGGCTCCATGCACTGCATCGAGTTCGACGTCGGGCCCATCACCGAGGGGGATCCGGAACGCAACCCGGTCCCCGAGATTTTGGACCCCGATACCGGGAAATGGAACGCGATTGGTGACTACACCATCGAGCGAAACCAGAACGAGGGCCTCGTATGCATCGATGGCGAGGATCTTGCTGACAACGCGCTTATTCGCGTGCGGATGATACCCGAGGAGGTCTTCCCCACGGTTTTTCCTTCTTCCCCGACCCGGTGCCCGAAATCCCTGACCGCCTGTCCCAAGCGGAAGACCCGCTGCCCGGCAGAGGTCACGCGCTGCACGGCAGATGCGCCAACCATCTGCGGGGTGTCGGTCCCCACGACCTGTCCCAAGACACCCACGATTTGCGCCGTGCGCAAGACGGTCTGCCCCTCGGTTTCCACCCACTGCCCGGTGCAGCCCACGACCTGCCCGAAGAAGGTGACCTTCTGTTCCCAGGATGAGCTGACGACCTGTCCGGCTCGTCCGACGGTTTGCGTGGAGAAGCGAACCGAATGCCCCGTGGAGTGGACGCAGTGCCCCAGAAACACCACCCGCTGCCCGGAAGAGTCCACCGTCTGCCCCAATGAACGGCGGACACAATGTCCGAGGATCCTGACGAGTTGTCCGCAGTCCGAGGAAACCCAGTGCTCGACAGATGCGACCCGCTGCCCGACGGATGCGACAGAGTGCTCGACGGTGATTACGACATGCCCCCAGATCGACACGATCTGTCCCAGCGTTGCGACGGTCTGCCCCTCGAAACATACGGCCTGTCCCCGCCAGCGCACCCAGTGTCCGGCCGTATCAGGGACGGTGACCTGCCCGCGCCCGACGATTTTCCCGGAACGCCCGACGGTCTGCGTGCTCACCCCGGCAAGCTCCGTGACAAGTTGCCCGAAAGACCGGACGGTGTGTCCCCTTGAGGATACGATCTGCACGACAGACAAGCCCACGCAGTGCACGGCGGAACTGACCCAGTGCTCGGATGCCCCGACCCAGTGTGGGGCACAGCCGACGACGTGTCCGGAGGTTGGAGGGGTCACGGTGTGTCCTCCCAAACCCACGGCCTGTCCTCGGGAGGCGACGGTGTGTCCGCGGCTGCGGACACAATGCCTCGGCGCCGGCGTCGCAGCCCACCCGACCGTCTGCCCGGAGGTCCGGACCGCCTGCCCGAAGGAGCCCACGCAGTGCCCGAAGAGGGAAACGCTCTGTCCCAGCGGCCCGACCTTCTGCCCGCTGACGAACCAGGCCTTCACCGAGTGCCCGGTGAAGAAGACGGTGTGCCCGGCGCGTGCGACCCAGTGCGTTGTGGTCGAGACCGAGTGCCCGAGCATAGCCGGGGGAGTCACCCAGTGTCCCAAGCGCGAGACCTGGTGTCCCCGGAGTGAGACGCTCTGCCCGCGGCAGATCACGGCCTGCCCGAAGACCGAGACGGAATGCTCCTCGGAACCCACGAAATGTCCCCGGGAGCCGACAAGATGCCCGGAGTTCCCGACGCATTGTCCGCAGAACCAGGAGACAAAGTGCCCGCGGCAGGCGACCGTCTGTTCAGACAACCCGGTGCCCACGGAATGCTCGGGAAGCGATCAACCCACGCAGTGCCCGACGGACCGGACCCACTGTCCCGCCGGGGGAAGCACGGCGGCGACCTATTGTTCGGCCGTGCCCACCGAATGCCCGAAGAAGCCGACGATGTGCCCGGCCCTGGCCACCGAGTGCCCGCGGGCCAGGACCCAGTGTCCAGCTGTGCCCACCGAGTGCAGTCCGGATGCTGGCGCACAGCGCACGGTCTGTCCGGATAAGCCCACGGAGTGCCCCAAGGTCGACACGATGTGCCCCAAGGTCGACACCTTCTGTCCCCGCCAGATGACAAGGTGCCCGGACTACCCAACGGAATGTACCCAGGAGGAGACACGTTGTCCGATCGTTCCAACCGCCTGCCCCGCCAACGAGGCGACCTTCTGCCCCCAGGTCCCGACGCAATGCCCGAAGAAGCGCACGATGTGCCCGGGAGTCGCCACCCATTGTCCCGCGGTTGCCACCCAGTGCCCGGTGGAGGCGACGCAGTGCGCACTGGAGTTGACGATCTGTAATGGTGAACAGCGCCACACCCAATGTGTGACGGAACCCACCGAGTGCTCCGCCAATACCTCGGATGCGACCACCTGCCCCTGGGTGCCCACGGTCTGCCCGCACCCGCGCGGGGATTTCCCGACCGAGTGCCCCGTGCGGGACACGGTCTGCCCGAAGGTGGAGACGGCATGTCCGGCAGACCCAACCCAGTGTCCGGTGGACGAGACCCGGTGCCCGGCTGACGTGACCCTGTGCTCCAGCGCGAACAACCCGACGGACTGTCCACAGGCGGTCACGACCTGCTCGGGTTCCGAGACCTTTTGCCCGGAGCGTCCGACGCGGTGCCCCGTCAAGGAGACCGAGTGCCCGGCGGAGGAAACCACCTGCCCGAAAGTCCCGACGCGGTGCCCCGTCAAGGAGACCGAGTGCCCGTTTGAGGAGACCGTCTGCCCGGAACGCGACACGCTTTGCGCCGGGAGCACCCTGCATGCGACTCACTGTCCCATTGAGCACACCCGGTGCCCGTATGAGCCCACGGTGTGTGTCGTGGCGGGGAGTGCGGCCACGCAGTGCCCGGATCCGTCACTGGGGACCGTCTGTCCCTACGACCATACGCGATGCCCGGCGAAGCCGACGGTTTGCCCCGCCGAGGGAAGTGTAACCACGGTGTGCCCGAGTGTCCCGACGGTCTGCATAGACACGGCGAACGAGGTTCCCACGCAATGCCCGGTAGAGGAGACCCGCTGCCCGGAGAAGACGACATTATGCCCGGCGGGGCAATCCACGGTCTGTCCCCAGGCAGCCACGCTGTGCGTGGGCGGAGTCACCATGTGTCCCCAGGAGCCGACCCAGTGTCCGGCCGAGGAGACCCACTGCCCGCGGACAACGACAAGCTGTCCGGCTGAGCCGACGATCTGTATCAGTACCACAGACGTCACGGTCTGCCCCGATCCGGCCGGTGCGGCCACCGTGTGTCCCTATATCCAAACGGAATGTCCCGATCCGGATGGCGGGGCCTGGACCTACTGCCCCGTCAAGGAGACGGAGTGTCCCCAGGAGGAGACCCGCTGCCCGGTAAAGCCCACCGAATGCCCGGCAGAGGAAACATATTGTCCGGCAAATGAGGATACCATCTGCCCGACCACCGCAGATCATACCCGCTGCCCGGTGGAGGCGACCCGCTGCCCGAAAG
>CAZTAB010000589.1:0-2900 GCA_964611475.1 uncultured Verrucomicrobiota bacterium
ACCGCGAACCCGGCGGACTTCCGTCCGCGCTCGGCAACACCAGCCGCCGTGTCCTCCAGCCAGTCAGCCTGCAGATCACAAAGGGCCATGTCTGCGCCTTCGGCCGCCATTTTGAAGGAAATGGCCTGCCCTATTCCTCGAGCCGCACCGGTCACCAAGGCAATTTTCCCGTCAAGTCGTCCCATGCTTTTCCCGTTCACCCTCCTGTGCGGGTCTCAACCGAGGCCATTCTTCAAGTAATCCTCCAAAGTGGCAAGGTCACGTATGTTAGCCAACCCGGCCCCCTTGTCAATCCGCTTGACGAGGCCGCTGAGAACTCGTCCCGGACCACATTCCAGATAGCAGGTAATCCCCATGCTCCGGAGGCTCTCAATTCCTTCATGCCATCTGACGGGGGAAGTCACCTGGGAAATCATCGCCGCGCGGATCTCCTCCGGTCCACCATGAAAGCGCGCGGTCACATTGCAAATGACGGGAACGTCGGGGGCCGCGAAGGGGATTCCCTTCAGGAATTCCTGCAGCCCCCGAGCGGCAGAATCCATGAGGCGAGAGTGAAACGCGCCAGCAACGCTCAGTGGGATCGCCCGCTTTGCGCCGGCTTCCGAGGCCAGGGTGGCGGCAGGCTCGATTCCCTCCGACGGACCGGAGAGAACCGTCTGCTCCACGGAGTTGAGATTCGCGATCTGGAGGCCTGTCGCCTCACAGATTTTCACCAGTGCGTCCATTTGCAGCCCGATGATGCTGATCATCCCGCCGGGGTTTTCTTCACAGGCCTCCTGCATGAACCGGCCCCTGGCCTCCAGGACCCGGACCGTGTCTTCGAAAGTCAGGACGCCCGCATAGTGGAGTGCGGTCCATTCTCCGGAACTCAAGCCCGCCGCCGCATCGAAATGTTCTCCGGGCGAAGCTTCCTGAAGCCGAGCCCGGAAGGCCGCGCTGGCAACAAAGATAGCGGGCTGCGCATACGACGAACGGGTCAACTTGTCCTCGGGCCCCTCGAACGAAATTTGGGCCAGATCTACCCCCATGATCTCCGATGCAGATCGGTACAACGCCCGGCACGCCTCGGAATCCTCGAACAGGTCTTTGCCCATGCCTAGAGACTGTGCGCCCTGGCCGGGGCAGAGGATTGCCTTTTACACTGGACGCCTCCCCACTCGCCGAGCGACGCGCCCCACGTAAACCCTGCCCCGAACACCACGAACATAATAACATCGCCAGGGTTCACCGCTCCGCTACGGGCTGCCTCGTCGAGAGCCACAATCACTGATGCCGCAGAGGTGTTCCCATACTTGTCCACGTTCACATAGACCTGATCCGCTGTGGCTCCTAGCCGTTGTCCAACGGCTTTGATGATCCGTGCATTCGCCTGGTGGGGAATGATGGTGCTTACATCCCCCATGGAAAGCCCGCTTTCCGCCAAAAGCTGCTTCGCGCTTCGCGTCATGTTCGCCACGGCATTCTTGAAGACCTCCTGGCCTTCCATCTTGATATATTGAAGTCGCTGATCGGCGGTTTCTGGCCTGAAGGGATTCCGGCTGCCCCCACCGGGAACCTTGAGAAGATCAGCCAGGGTCCCGTCGGAACCAGTCACCGTGTGGATGATGCCTCGACCTGGACCTGGGCCAAGAATGGCTGCGCCTGCGGCATCCCCGAACAAAACACAGGTCGATCGATCCTCCCAATCCGTGATGCAGCTCATTTTTTCCGCGCCGATGATCAATGCGCGTTTTTTTGTGCCCGATTGGACGAATTGCTTTGCCACTTCCATGGTGTAGAGAAATCCGGAGCAGGCCGCCTCAATGTCCATGCAGGTCGCATTTCCTGCGCCGATCTGCTCCTGGACAAAGCATGCGGTATTGGGGAAAAGCATATCCGGGGTGGAGGTGCCGACAAGAATGAGGTCAATATCATCCGGCGACACGTCACTACTCTCAAGCGCTTTTTTGGCGGCGGCGCCAGCGAGGTCGGATGTCGCCTGATCATCCGCCGCCAGGCGCCGCTCTCGCATGCCCGTGCGTGTCGCGATCCAGTGGTCCGACGTGTCAACCATGGTTTCGAGCTCCGAGTTCGGGACAATTCTTTCGGGAAGGTACGAACCCGTTCCGAGAAAGTGGACCGGCAGGAGATGAGGGGTAGAGGTAGAGCTTTTAGTCACCCGCGATGGCCTCCGCCACACGTCCGACACACTCGGAGATCTTCGGATTGATGCCGTGCTCAACGAACTCGGCCCCGACCCTCACGGCATTGTGGGCCGCCATTGCCGAAGAGGATCCATGCCCAATAATGCAAACGCCATTCACTCCCAGTAGCGGTGCGCCACCATACACGGCAGGGTCCGCCTTCTTTTTGATGGCCGTGAATGCGCCTCGGCAAAGCGCGGCGCCCGCTTTGTAAATGAGCTTTTTTTGAACTTCCTCCCGTACCCACTGACCGAGGGAGCGAGCGACACTCTCGCTTGTCTTGAGCACGATATTTCCCACGAAGCCGTCGCAGACCCCCACGTCCACCTTCCCTTCAAACAGGTCGCTGCTTTCCACATTGCCCACAAAGTTCAGCCCGGAGCGCTGAAGCAGTTCAAAGGCAGCCTTCGTCACCTCGTTGCCCTTGGCGTCCTCCTCGCCAATACTCAGTAGCCCGACGGCTGGATTCGCGACGCCAAGAATCTCCTCGCAGCAGACGCAGCCCATTGCCGCGAACTGGCAGATCATTTCCGCCGTCGCGTCCGGAGTGGCACCCGCGTCGAGCATGACAAACGGCCTCCTGTTGCTGGGAACAATGGTCGCGATGGCTGGACGCCCCACACCCTCAAGGGTCCGAAGTTTCAGCGTTGTCGCCGCGACCGCGGCACCGGTGTTCCCAGCAGAAAAGATGGCGTCAGCCCGACCTTTCCGCACGAG
>CAZTAB010000590.1:0-4691 GCA_964611475.1 uncultured Verrucomicrobiota bacterium
CACCCTGGACATTGCGGCGGTTCCCGTTTCGTGCGTGAACGCCGCCCACGAATCGTCACGGGTCAACCGCGTGCCGGACAAATGGGTCCGGTTTGGCGAACGGGATGGCCAAAGGCTTCGAATCGTGCAGGGCATGGAGGAACTGGTTGACCAGGCCTTTGTCGGCGAGAAGCTTCCGACCGAGCTAGGAGTACCCTGGGCAGAGGCCGGTGATGAAGTGGATATAGGCGAGTACGAGGCGTTCGAAGGAGCCAGGAAATAATCAGGGCATGCCCTGAAACCCCATGTTCAGCTTTTGAATCCTGCACGAAATATTGAATCTTGAATATCCTTGGCGGCTTGGCCACCCCCATCGTGGCCATGTGTTTCCTCCCGTGGAGTATTTTCGCGGTGGCCAGCCGATGGTTGCCGGCGCCTGAGAAATTCATGTAGATTCCAGCGATACACATGATGGATCTCAGTGCTCTCAAGACCGAACTCGACATTGAACACGCCTTGAGCGAGCCCTCGCCGGGTGCCGTGGAGACGATGGCGCGCCTGAACGGGGATCTTCTCATTCTTGGTGTCGGCGGAAAGATGGGGCCGACCCTGGCAATGATGGCTCAAAGGGCTTGTGCGAAGGCGGGGGTGGAGAAACGAATTATTGGCGTTGCTCGATTCTCCGATCGAGCGGTCGGCGATCGGTTGCGCGTGTGTGGCATCGAGACAATCCAGGGGGACCTGCTGGAGCGCGGTTGCCTGCGGGATCTGCCGGACGCGCCCAACGTTGTGTTCATGGCGGGGATGAAATTTGGGAGTTCGGGAAATGAGGGGCTTACTTGGGCGATGAACTGCTACCTTCCCGGCATGGTCTGCGAGCGGTTTCAGGGCAGCCGCGTGGTCGCGTTTTCCACGGGCAACGTGTATGGCATCGCTCCGGTGGCCGGGGGCGGTTCGCGCGAGACGGACCCGCTCGACCCGGTCGGGGACTACGCGATGAGTTGTCTGGGGCGCGAACGGATGTTCCAGTATTTCAGCAAAGCGCTTTCCATTCCCGTTGCGCTGGTCCGGCTGAATTACGCGGTCGAGTTCCGGTATGGCGTGCTGGTTGATCTCGCCACCTCAGTCTGGAACCGAAAACCGGTGGACCTGACCATGGGGCACTTTAATGTGATCTGGCAGCCGGATGCAAACGCGATGGCGCTTCAGGCTCTCGAACAGACGGCGTCACCCGCCGAGATTCTCAATTTGACCGGGCCGGAAATCTCCGGGGTTCGGTTCGTGTGTGAGCGGTTCGGTGAAGTGATGAATCGGGAGGTCGAGTTTGTCGGCACGGAGTCCGGCCAGGCGTTTCTCAACAACAGCGAGAAGGCGTTTGCGTTGTTTGGCGTTCCCCCAACGACCGTGGACCGGATGGTTGAGTTGATCTCCCAATGGGTCATGCGCGGTGGGCTCAGCCTTGGCAAGCCCACGAACTTCGAAACGCGGGACGGAAAATTTTGATGAGCGCGGTGGATCTGCCATCTGCTGCCTTGTCCGCATTGCGGGCCGGTGCCGTTATTCCCGCCCACCCCCTTGCATTGACGAAGGAACGCAAACTTGACGAGCGTCGTCAGCGGGCGCTGAGCCGGTACTACCTGGATGCCGGAGCCCGGGGGGTGGCTGTTGGAGTCCACACGACTCAATTCCATATTCGCGACCCATCGGTGGGAATGTACGAGCCGGTCCTGGCGCTTGCGGCGGAAGAGATGAGCCGTGCCGAGGCGAATGGAAAGCCTGATTGTGTTCGAGTGGCAGGGGTGATCGGCAGGACGGATCAGGCGGTGCGGGAGGCGGAGCTTGCTCGCGGCCTGGGATATCACGCGGGGCTGCTGAGCCTGGCCGCATGGCAAGGCGACGGGGAAGACGCGATTATCGACCATTGCCGGGAAGTGGCCGATGTCATTCCTCTCTTCGGGTTCTATCTCCAGCCGGTGGTTGGTGGCCGGATCCTTGATTTTCCCTTCTGGCGGCGCTTTGTCGAGATCGATGGCGTGGTGGCGGTGAAGATCGCCCCGTTCAATCGGTATCAAACGCTGGATGTCGTGAGGGCGGTGGCCGAGTCCGGGCGGAACGACATTGCGCTCTACACCGGCAATGATGACAATATCCTGATGGATTTGCTCGCAAGATTTCGATTTTCAAGCGGCGGTAGCCCGATGGAACGGCGTATTGTTGGCGGGCTGCTCGGGCATTGGGCGGTTTGGACGCACCGGGCCGTGGAGCAACTGCAGGACTGTCATGCTGCGGTTGAGAGCGATGAGGCAATACCCCAGGAGCTGATTACACGGAGTATCGAGGTCACGGATAGTATTGCGGCCTTTTTCGACGTCGCCAACGGCTTCGTGGGATGCATTGCTGGAATCCATGAAGTGCTGAGGAGGCAGGGATTGCTCGAGAATATCCTGTGTCTGGATCCCAGCGAAACGCTGAGCCCCGGCCAGAGCCATGAGATCGACAGGGTGTATGCGGCGTATCCTCATCTGCATGACGATGACTTCGTGAAGGAGAACCTCGATGACTGGATGAGCGGATAGCTGTCGGGACACCACTGTATTTTCCCTTGTTTCCTGTAGAAAGGATGATCGCCCCTCCGGGAAAAGATCGAGGCGATCCATCGATCCTGTCGTTTCTTTCCGGCTTTTCATTTTGTCGACACGGGGACCTTCCCGGATCATTATGCTCGATGTGTTGGTACCATTGACACATGTGGAGTTTTTCAACGGGCTGGCAGGTTCTTGGAATCGAAGCCCATGACCAGAGGCCGCTTTGAAATCTGAAACCCCAAACCTCAAACCTTCCGCGCGGCCCGGCGTGGAGCCTGTTCGCTTTGCCGTGGTCGGATGTGGAATGTTGGCCCAGGGGCAGCACCTCCCGAACCTGGTGAATTCCGACCGGGCGGTTCTTCATTCCTGTTGCGACCTTTCGGAGGAGAACCTTGACTTCTGTCGCGAGAAATTTTCGCCGGAGAAGACAAGCACCGACTTTAACGAAGTGATTTCGGATGCGGATGTGGAAGCCATCTGTCTTGCCACCACGGAGCGGATGAGGTTTCCGGTGATTCGGGCCGCCGCCGAGGCGGGGAAGCCGCTGTTCACGGAAAAGCCGCTGGCCGCTACGCTGGACGAGGCGTATCGCATACGGGACATCGTGCGTGCGTCCAAGATCCCTTTCTGCGTTGGGCACAACCGGCGTTGTTCGCCCGCCATGACGGAGGCGCACCGGATTTTTCGCGGACACATGGCGAATCCCGCCCCCTGCCCGTGGCGGTACGACCGGGAGGGACCGAACCGGGCGCGGATTCCGGAGGATGGGGTCGCCGCGATCTCTGTGCGAATCAATGACGACTGGTATTCGTGGAAGTCCTATGCCTTTGATTCGGAAAACTACTCGCACGGTCCCATGTTATGGGAAGGAACGCACTTCGTGGACATTTGCAACTGGTTCATGGCCGCAGAACCGGAAACCGTGGTGGCCCAGGAGACGGGACTGTTCAACCATGGAATTGTCGTTCGGTATCGAACCGGAGAGATGGCGACCATTTCCATGAGTGCCAACGGCTCATTCGGATATCCGAAGGAACTGTACGAAGTGACGGGGCGCGGCGCGGTGGTGGTGAACGACCACATGGTGGAAGTCCGCACTGCGGGCATCGAAAACACCCCTCCTCGCATCACGTTTCCGCTTCTCAACGATCCCTACCAGGATCTCGGGACCCCCGGTGGATTGTCCGAATGGATGGAAAAGAGACGCCGTGCTTGTGCGGATGCGGTGGTTTCCGGCAACAATGCGCAGGTATTGGTCGCTGATCCGGATAAGGGGCACGTGGCGATGCTTGACGCGTTCGTGGACCAAATCCGTGGTGAGAGGGGGCCGGTATGCGATGTCGACGCTGCGGTCCTCGCCACCCGCGTTTGCATCGCCGCCGTCACGTCTGCGCGGGAGAAGCGATTCGTCGAACTCGACGAGATTTGAGCACGATGACTATCCGCCTTCAACATGAGGCAACGCATTCCCTGTCGTGGGCGGAATCCTTGAGGTCACGGATGGAATAGGGGGAACCCCGGAAATGGGCCGCTGTGTTGGGGCGATGCGTTGCCTCCGGATTGACCGCTCACGATCACTTCGCCCCATCCATTCCCGTTGACTTGTTGATGTGTTTGGACTATAATAATTGTTTGCCCACTTAGATCTGATGCACTTGCCAAACGCTTTTGTCGGGGCTGAGATGGCGGTGGGGGGCAAGGCGTGCTTGACACGTCGCGGGAGCCGCTCAGTCGCTGACCCGGTCAAAGGGTTCTCAAGCAAGCCTCGGCATCCAGAGGCGGGCATGCTGAGACAACCCGTTCTTCCTGCATTCGCTCTTGCGTGGGCTTTGTGCATTGCTCCCCCGGTGTTTGCCGGGCATTCGGTCGCGCGACAGTGGAACGAGGTGCTGCTCGATGCGATTCGCAATGAGTTTGCCCGGCCGACGGTTCATGCCCGTAATCTCTTTCATGTCTCCGTGGCAATGTACGATGCGTGGGCCGTATACGACTCGGAGGCAAGGCCGTTCCTGATCGGCAGCACTCTCGGGCAAGACGCCTGTGCGTTCGAGGGGGTGCCGATTGCCTCCGATATCCAGGCTGCGCGCGAGGAGGCGATCAGCTATGCCGCCTACCGGGTTCTGATTC
>CAZTAB010000591.1:0-5651 GCA_964611475.1 uncultured Verrucomicrobiota bacterium
CATCTCCGGAACCATACTCGCCCCCAACTCGCCCCCAAGGAAGTTTGACGGCCACTACGCCCGAAATCTTGCAGAGACGCAACCTGTCATGAGCGAGTGGGTTAGGTGCGATCAAAGGAGCGGAAAAGTGGCACCCCCAACGGGATTCGAACCCGTGTTACAGGGATGAGAACCCTGCGTCCTAGGCCTCTAGACGATGGGGGCGTCGGAATTTCCGATTGCGGATTGCCAGCCTTGGATTTGCTCGAGGGAATACCCTACACAAGGAAACTGCTGGCGGTCAATGAGGGCGTGGGGGCAACGACGAATGACCAAATACCCAATGGTGAATGAGATCCGAACACCGAATGACGGGGGGGAAACTGCCAGTCTCCCGGGCAAATAGGATCTGGTTCGGGCTTCGTAATCCCCGATCTTGCTTCCTCATCCTTGCCCCAGATTCGGGTTCACTTTCCCCCAATCGTCCAGCGGCGGGAGGATGCCCATCTCGATCACCTCGTCGCGAAGCTTGGTGAGGTGGGCGTAGGAGGATTTCAGTTCGGCTATTTCCTCCTCGGTTCCTGATGGGATGATCCAGTTCACGCCGTCCTGGGAGAGGGTGGTCTCCATCGCCATCATGATCTTTTCGAACCCATGCTCGGGCGCGTCGACGTAGGCACCCGAAGGCCAGTCGTATCCCTCGCCGTCGATCGCTGCCTTTACGATCAGAAGGGACTGATGCGCCGGACTCTGGAACGAGCTTCGGCCGCGCAGTTCAATAATCCGTTTGCCGCCCTGCTGCACGTGCTCACGAATGGCCGTCCATTGCTCGTTGGTGAGATCCTCCGTGCCGATCAACTGTGTCAGCGGCCGCCCCCGGACTTTCGCCGTGCTGGCGAAAACGGCCATGGTTTCACCGTGTCCGCCGTACGTCCGGCAACCGGTGACCGCATCCTGCGCAACCCCGAAGTGCTGCGCCAGCGCGGTCTGCAGCCGGGTGCTATCGAGGGCGGCAAGCGTAGCCACGCGACTGCTCGCCAGGCCCGAATGCACGAGGGTCGTGAGTCCCGTGATATCGGCGGGGTTGAAAATGACGATGCAAAGCTTCAGGTCCGGGCAGTAGGCCTTGATGTCGCGGCCGAGCTGCGCGGCAATTTCTGCATTGCCCTTAAGCAGATCTTCCCGGGTCATGCCCTCCTTTCGCGGCGCACCGCCAGAGGAAATCAGGTACGAGGCGCCAGTGAACGCCTCTTCCACGTTTGTGCTCCAGGTAACATTGGCACCGGGAAATGCGCAGTGGTAGATTTCTTCAGCTGTGCCCTCCAGGCCCTTCTCGAAGGGGTCGTACATCGAGATATTAGGGGTGATTCCCAGGGACAAGGCCGATTGCACCATGTTGGATCCGATGGCACCGGCGGCACCGGCAATCACTAGTTTGTCTTCGGTCAGGTATCTCACGGATTCTCCTTTGAATTCTCTGGGTTCTTTAAAAAATTGCCGCCAGTTTATTCGGAGAGGACAATCTGTCCACTGAGAATTCCCTGGACCGTGATGGAGAAAAATTTGCGAGGTGACCTGCGGCTCCTTCCATTTCTGAAAGAAGACAAGGTTTCCCCGCAGGGAAATGGAAGCCTGACTCCGCTCGGGTCGCCCCACCGGGGGCTCTTGGCCCCGAACAAACAATACAATCAGGCGTCTGCCCCCACGCACGCGCAAAGGTGGAAGAACTTGCCCTCGGGTGTCGCGATTTTAAGCTGTTGTGTCCGCAGCGCCATTGCTCCACGGTGGCGGACTTTTCTTGAGTCGGCGGGTGGAGGCATAGGATATCCCAGAGAATGTGATGTCCATCTGCCTTTCCTGTCCCTCGCGTGAGATTTCCCTTCATCGGAAAGGGAACAAACGAATACAGAGGCGTATTATAACGTATTTTGACGTATATAGAAATGTTTTAACGGTGCCGCGAAACAGCCAGATTTTAGACCCGAAAACGGGCTTTGCATTGGCGTAGGGCTTCCGTTCCAGCAGTGAAACTCTGCCTCTTTCTTGGTCCGAAATGTCGAAATAGCTAGGATTCGAAACCCATTGCACGGCCGCATCCTGTACTTGTCTGCACAAACCGCACTCGACATCGAACGCATCCCTCCCGACACTGCTCCGCATGGATAGAGTCCTGATCCTAACCACTTTAATGATCTTCATCGCGGCATTCGTGGGGATGGTCCTGCGGTACCGCACGCGCGATGCCTGCCTGAAGGCGTTCCAAGGGTTTCTTGTCACGTTGGAATGGCCGGATGGACGGCAGGCGTGGGGGGAATTGGGCGTTTTTCACAACGCAGTGGAGTTGGTGTACCTGACGCCGCATCCGTCCGGTGCCCACCAGGAGACAAGCTTCATTTTGTACGAATCGCAGTTCGCTCAGATCTACGCGCTGCGGAGATTTCACGACGAATTGAGCGAGAAAAACCAGGCTCGTCGCGAGAAGGACATTCAGCGGTCGTACAATCCGAATCTGTTTCGACGCACCCGGCGACGCATGCGGAATTTCTTCAACCTCACCCGGGACGCGTTCAGCCAGGCCCTCAGTCTGTTTATCGGCCAGGCAAAGAAGACCACTTCCTCGGTGTTGCTGAAGACGCAGGACGCTCGCATCGCCTCGACCGCCAAGCAGATCCTGGGGACTGGCGGGGCGGCCTACGAGCCAATCCTGGAAAAGTACATTGGCAGCCGAGTGGTGTTGGAAGTGACGCATGACGGAAAGAGCAGGGAATACTGCGGGATCTTGAAGGAATACACGGGGGATTTTCTTTTCATTTTGGACATGGTTTGGGACCAGGAATTTGCCTTTAACCTGGCGGAACCGGAGCAACTTCGCATCAATCATCACCTTGATTTCGAGGTCGAGGATACGATCCAGGACGGCACGGCCGGGATCCGGCTGTCGGTCAGCAACCGGGGCACTCATCCCGTTGAACTGGGCCGGGTGCAGGGGACCGAATTTAAAAAAGACTGGAACCACCCGCTCGAGCCGGGCGAATCCGCGTCGCTTGAGATTTCTGACATTCCGGTTTCGCCGGTGGCCGATGGAGGCGATGCGGCGGGGCCGCCTTCTCCCGCGGTCGGTTCATTTCTCCATATTCGGGCCCGCCGCAGGATGGACATGGTGGTTTCCCGGACCAGAGGCGTGATTCGCCACGCGGCGGAGGAACAGAAAACCGGGAAACTCGGATTACTGTAGTGTGCGCCGGGAACATCGTCGCCGTCCGGATCACTTTTCTTGACGCCCGGGGGGGCGTTTTGCCATAACCACGTCTCCATGGGACAACAATTACGAGTTAGAGTGAAGCGCCGGGCCCTTCTGAGAAGAAAAAAGCGCAAGAAGCTTGGGAAAAGGCAGGCAACATCCGGCAAGTCTGCCTCCTCGTAAAAACGGGTCTTTCTCTCAATGATTCTTGTCGTAGATGACGATAAAGTCCTGACCAAGCTGATTCGCAAGCTCTTGGAAGAAGCGGGGTTCCAGGTCCGTGTCGCGAACAATGGCGAAGAGGCCTATCGACACATCAAAGACCCGGAATGCGAGGGGGTCCTGCTGGACATGAGGATGCCGGGGATCAACGGGGCCGAATTGCTGATGTTGATGACGGCGGAGAATATCGAATTGCCGGTCATCGTGATGGCTGCCTTTCCCGACTACGAGGAGGAGGAGCTGAAAGAGTTCCCCAACGTGAAAAAGCTTTTTCTGAAGCCCTTTATTCCAGAAGAACTTCTCACGGCCGTTCGGGAAGTGACCGGCAAAGTGGCGTAAGCGTTCCGGTCGGCCGGGTACTCTTCTGTTTTCCAGCCTGGCATCCCGGAGCAATCGAGTTCTTCAAGGATCCTGAGTTTGAACGTTGAGCGTCCAATGGCGAATATCGAACGCTGGAGCGGGGGCTTTTCCCCGTTCGACATTCGATATTCACATCGTTCCATGGAATCGCGCAGGGATTTGAAAACAAATTGCCGCGACTCTGTGGGTCGACTGGCGATTCGGATGTTGGCATTCTTTGCGCTTCTCGGCGTTGTGGGCTGCTCCATCGAGTCCCAGCCTGACACCACCCGGGGACCCTCGGAAGTCGTCATGGTCACCGAGGCATCCTTTGCCGCCGAAGTCGAGGGCGCGAAAGAGTCACTGGTGCTGGTGGACCTGTGGGCCGAGTGGTGTGGCCCGTGTAAAATGATCGCACCCGCTCTTGAGAAGATTGCCAGCGAGTACGCCGGCCGGGTGAAGGTCTGCAAGGTTGATATTGACAGCAATGCGGGCCTGGCCAGGCGATTCAACGCGAACGCCATCCCTCTCGTCCTTCTGTTCGAGAACGGCAGGAAGGTCGATCAAAAACTTGGCGCCTTCCCGGAGAAGACATACCGGGAGTGGGTTGAGGCGAATCTGTAGCCGCGCGGTATTTGCCAGTTGAGCCCGGTCCTGCTACCCTGCGGGAGAAATGATTTCCTATCTTTCCGGGACGCTCGCTGAGAAGCAGCCGACCCGCCTGGTTCTCGACGTCAGCGGGGTCGGCTACGAAGTTCTGATCCCAATCTCGACCTTCGAGTGCCTGCCCTCCGCAGGTTCCGACGTCAAAGTGCTGGTCTACGACCTGATACGCGAGGGGGACCGGCAGCTGTTTGGATTTGCCCGGGAATCCGAGCGGGAGATGTTCGGCTGGTTGCTGGGGATCACGGGGATTGGACCCAAGATCGCCCTCAGCGCCCTCAGCGGATTGACGGCGCGGGACATCAAGAGGGCCGTCGCCGAAGAGGATGCGAAGCGGCTGAGTTCCATCTCGGGTGTCGGAAGGAAAATGGCCGAGCGAATGGTTATCGAACTGAAGCACAAGCTTTCCAACACGGATTTGATGGAGGCGGGCGCGGACGTGGCGGAGGAAGGCGAGTCTGGAGACACCCGCATTCGGGACGTCGTGCTCGCCCTGGTTGCCTTGGGATACAAGCAGGCCGACGCCCAGAAACTCGCCCGATCGGCGGTATCGAAAGCCGGGACCAAGGAAACGGTTGAGGATCTCGTGAGGTCCGCGTTGGTGAGTTGAGCCACGGGGAAGGTTTCAGGGATCGGGGTTATATACTTGCATAAATGAAGCAGATCGCATGATCCGGCGCTGGCGCAATTTTGACACGATCCTGAGTATGACGTTGCCCGGGCGGCTTGACAGACTGGTGCCAAATAACCTGAAATCCGAAACCTGAACACTCAACCCGACAAACCCGACGGCAATCAGCCGGATTCCGACTTCAACCAGCCGGATTCCGAGTTCGATCTGACGCTTCGACCGGGCCGATTCGCTGATTTCATGGGACAGGACAAGATTCGTGAGCGTCTGGAGCTTTTCGTTCGCGCGGCCCGGGACCGGGGAGATGTGCTTGACCACGTTCTGCTCTCGGGTCCGCCGGGATTGGGGAAGACAACCCTGGCATACATTCTTGCGGATGGCATGGGGGGAAACATCAAGGCGACCTCGGGACCGGTGATCGACAAGCCGCACGACCTCGCGGGACTTCTCACGAACCTCGAACGAGGCGATGTCTTGTTCATCGACGAAATTCACCGGATGCAGAAGACCGTGGAGGAGTACCTGTATTCCGCCATGGAGGATTTCGTGATCGACATCGTGATTGATCAGGGCCCT
>CAZTAB010000592.1:0-1763 GCA_964611475.1 uncultured Verrucomicrobiota bacterium
GGGCATTGCCGGGTCGACCAGTGGCGAGTTTGGTTTCTTCATAATGAAGGGCCATGTCGGTAGAGTTCAGGTGTATGACACGGCCCTGACTGGCGGTGACCTGGATAGCTTGGTTAATGATTTGAAGAGCTACACAATCCCCGAGCCTGGTACCATTGCCCTGTTCGGCCTTGGTTTCGTTCTCCTCGGCCTCCGCAGGCGTGGCTGATAGCAGGAATCGGGCAACATAAGATTTGTACAGGAGGCCGTCACGGGAACGTGGCGGCCTCCTTGCGTTCACAGGAACGCTGGGTTGCCAGGCTCGATATGATGAGGGGAACGAATGCGTGCGGCGGATTCATTATGAGCGTGGTGTTTTTCGTGCCCTAGAATACTGTGCTTGATTGTTCGGTGTGACCGATACCCATTTCACCCGTATCGAAAAGAGATTCACTGAAGTGGTGACCGGATCGTGAATCAACTCGACCGGAGCGTGGCGCGGATGAAGTCTGACTCCCGGCACGGTCCGTGGCGCATCGCGACCACGCCGGCGGAGGGTTCGGGGCTCCTGATCTTTTTGTGAGAATACAGACATGCGAATCGGAATAACCATTGGGGACGCGTCGGGCGTGGGCCCCGAAGTGCTGCTTCGCGCCCATGAAGAAGGCGGCGAATTCGAAAGGCCTTGGCTGGCCTTCGGTGACGTGGGCGTGCTCGAGTATGCGAAGGAGGCCCTCGGTTTGAATACTCCCCTGCATGCCGTTTCGCCGGGCGACTCATTGAGTACGGAGGCTCTGAATATCGTCGACGCAGGGTTGCTGAAGTCCTCGGATGTCCGTCCCGGGGAGATTCATCGGGAGGCCGGGCGTGCGGCGGTGAAGTACGTGGAGGCGGCCGTCGAGGCCGCCCTGGAGGGAACGATCGATGCCATCACGACACTGCCAATGAACAAGGAGTCGAGTCGACTCTCATGCCCTGGCTTCCAGGGCCGCACCGAGTTGATCGCGGGCATGTGCGGTGTCGATGATTTCACCATGATGCTGGTCACGCCGGGCCTGATTGCCACCCACGTTTCCACGCACGTTTCTCTGCGCGAGGCCATCGAGCGGGTAAAGTCGAAGCGCATACTCGAGGTCATTCGTTTGACCCATGACGCGGTGAAACGGATCCGCCCCCGGGTCCGAATTGCCGTGGCCGGGCTCAACCCCCATGCCGGGGAACACGGCGCTTTTGGAACCGAGGATATCGACGAGATTCTGCCCGCGGTGGAATGTGCGCGAGCGGAGGGAATCGACGCGGACGGCCCCCTGCCGCCGGATACCCTGTTCATGCAGGCGGCGGGAGGAGCGTATGACGCCATCGTCTGCATGTACCACGACCAGGGCCATGTTCCCCTCAAGCTCCGCAGCTTTCATGAAGGGGTGAATGTTACTGTCGGGCTGCCCATTGTGCGCACGTCGGTTGACCATGGCACTGCGTTCGACATCGCGTATCAGGGCAAGGCTTCCACCGAGAATCTGATCCACGCGTTTCGCATGGCCGTTGTCCTGGCCGCGGGCAAAGTTTGATGCCCCGGTGGGTCGTTGTCGGGCCTGCTGATTCCGGGGACCATCGGCAAAAATGGCTCCAGGCGGCGGGGAATCCCCGGGAATGCGTTAATACATGAACGTCGAGCCGTCCGGATTCTCGTAGTGGGTGCCCATCATGGCGATGTGGTCCCGTGACTTGACGAGGTCCATGTCGAGTACCACCCCGAGCCCGGGACGTTACGCCAGTTCGAAGAC
>CAZTAB010000593.1:0-3414 GCA_964611475.1 uncultured Verrucomicrobiota bacterium
AATTCCCGGTCGAAAATTCGTTGCTCGGGCCGTGACTTGGCCAGGACCGCGCGCAAACCCGCGCGAAAGATCCGAGGGTCCGAGACCGGGATGAGGGTGAGCGCCCGGAGCGCATCCTGCTCTTCGCCAAGCCCTACGCAAGCCCCGCGACGTCGGAGATTTCGACAAAATCGAATGACGGTGACGGGAAGCTCGGCTTGCATGGTGGGCCCAAGTATACACCCACCAGTCTCCCGTGGCACGGGGATCCTGCCCGTTTCGAAATCAAAAAATTGCCGGCAATCCAATTCTCCGTTTCTCAACAAAATTTTCCTGCGCAAGCAAACTGGCCACCCACATCTTCCCCGGGTGCCGTCCCGGGACCCGGGGGCAGGAAAAACAAAACGGGAAAGGACCCGGTGTCATGCCGAAAACCAAGGTCGGGCCTGCTCAACCACAACAACTTTGGGCCAACGGGAACGGGGCATTTCATCATTGGCCATGGCTCAATCCCCTCCCCGCTCCCCATGCAACCGTGAGCGTATGCCCATCCGCTCGAAGAACTCCGGCAACGACTCCCTTGTCTCGTCCACGTCGTTGCGTTCCTTCAGAATGATCCCCAGGGTATCCTTCACGAGATCCGCGTCGAGATGATCCCGGTGCAAAGCCACCAGGGCGCGGGCCCAGTCCAGCGTTTCCGACACTCCGGGCGCCTTCTCCAGTTTCCGTTGCCGGAGAATCTCCATAAATCGACAGATCTGTTTCCCGAGCCGGGCATTCACCCCTTTCACCTTCGCCCTCACAATCTCCAGTTCCTTCTCGAAGCTCGGGAAATCGATCCACAGAAACAGGCACCGGCGGCGCACCGCATCGGATAATTCCCTGGTTCGATTACTGGTGATGACGACGCGGGGGACGTGCGTTGCCCGCACCGGACCCAGTTCCGGAATCGTAATCTGCCACTCCGACAGAACCTCCAAAAGAAAACTCTCGAACTCCTCGTCGGCACGGTCCAACTCATCAATCAGGAGAACAGGCGTCACATCGGACGTAATCGCCTGGAGCAACGGGCGCTTGAGAAGAAACCGCCCACCAAAGACGGATTCCTCCTTCTCCTCGATGGAAGCCCCCGATTGCTCATGCATCTTCAGGTGAAGGATCTGGTGCTGGTAGTTCCACTCGTAGAGCGCAGTCGTCGCGTCGAGCCCCTCGTAACACTGCAGGCGAATCAGCGGAGCAGACAACGACTCCGACATCACCTTGGCGATCTCGGTCTTCCCGACCCCCGCGGGCCCTTCGACCAGCAACGGCTTGTCCAGCGCCGAGGCAAGGGAAATGGAAAGCGCAACGTCCCTGTCCGCAATGTAGTTCTGCGCCGAGAGCAGCTTCACCGTCCGCTCGAGATCTATTGGCGTGGCTTCACTCATGTTCGGTTCATGACTACCGGAATTCATAGCCTGTCATCTCCGGAATCAAAAGCATTATCACCCTCAAGCCCTGTTCGGACATCGCTTCCCCACGGTGGATTCGCAAAGTCCGACAAAAGCGCGGCGAAAAGAAGAACCCGAAGTCCACGGGGCAGCCAAGCATTCCCTTTTCAACCGACTCCGTTGCAAGGTGGCACGCCAGAAAGGGCGGCCAATTGAGGCAGGTCGTAATGCAAGACCACATTTCACCCGTGATCTGGATCAACGAGTCCAAGCATGTATTCACTGGACGCGCCGGATCCGGATCATGTCAGGGGATCTTGGTCATTTCCTTGAACTGGGAGATCCGCTCTTCAATCTGCGGCCGCTCAAGGCGCTGGAATCCCTCCAGGCTGCACGCCTCCACACCAAAGGAGGCCAGGATGTTCCCGCATACCAGCGCCGTTCGAAGGGACTCGGGCGTCACTTCACCGGCATTGGCCAGCGCGCCGATAAACCCGCCGGCGAAACTGTCACCGGCACCGGTCGGATCGGTCACGGCGGAGAGCGGAAATGCCGGCAGGACAAACCTTCCGGACTCAGAAAACAGGATGGATCCATGTTCGCCCTTCTTGATGAGTACGTAGGTCGGACCAGCCTCCAGCAACTGCCTGGCGGCCTGCACGAGGTTGTGACAGCCCGTGTGCTGCCGCGCCTCAGACTCATTCATCATGAGCATGTCGACACGCCGAATCATTTTTTCGAGTGACTCGCGCGCAACGTCAATCCACAGATCCATCGTATCCGCCGCCACGAACCGGGGGGACTCGATCTGGTCCAACACATGAAGCTGCAGATCCGGGCTGATATTAGCGAGAAACACAAACGGCGCGCGCCGGTACGCGGCGGGAACCTCCGGCGAAAAATCAGCGAACACATTCAGGTCCGTACTCAGGGTTTCCCGGTTGTCCATATTGGTTTCATAAACCCCGCTCCACCGGAAGGTTTCGCCTTCTTCCACCTGCAGCCCTTCGAGATCGATGGAGAAATGGTTGAACAGCTGCGTGCATTCCGCGGGAAAGTCGGTGCCAACAATCCCCACCATCCCGACGCGGGAGAAAAACGACGCAGCGGCACAGGCAAAACTGGCGGATCCCCCCAGAATTCCTTCGCGCCGGTCATCCGGGGTCTCGATGGTGTCCAGCCCGACGGAACCGACAACGGTGACTTCTAGGGGTGATGCGCTCATATCTTCAGTTTGTCAAAGACTCCTCGACCCGCTCACAGATCAGGTGCATCAAAAGCTGGTGGCCTTCCTGAACCCGAGGGGTATGCCGGGTGGATCCAATGTTCAAGTGATAATCGGCAAGCGACGCCAGTTTGCCGCCGTCGCCACCCGTCATAGCCACGGTAACCATTCCCCGCTCCCTCGCGGCCTCGCACGCGCGGACGATGTTGGGCGAGTTTCCCGTCGTGGTGATCCCGACCAACACGTCTCCAGCCTGCCCCAAGCCCTCCACCTGCTTCGAGAAAACCTCGTCGAAGCTGTAGTCGTTGGCGATCGCGGTGAGGGTTGAAGTGTCGGCGGTCAGAGTCATCCCGGGAAATGGCTCTCGTTCCCTCAGAAACCGGTTGAGAAACTCCCCGGAAAAATGCTGAGCGTCGGCGGCGCTTCCCCCGTTTCCGCAGAACAGGACCTTGCCCCCAGCGGCGACGGACTTGACGATCTCCCCGGTGATCTCCTCCACGGAGTCTTTCAGATCATGAAACACCTCGTGAGCGACCATGAGATAGTCCGCCGCAATCTCGTCGTAGTTCATATCCAGCTACTCCTGAGGCGGTGGCAGTTTCCCGCGCTTCATGAATTCGTCAAGATATCCCGTGTGGTAGGTTCCGGCGCGATAGGCATCATCCTGCAGAATCGCCAGCCCGAGGGGAATCGTCGTCCGGGGGCCTTCGATCAGAAATTCGCTCAGGGCCCGGCCCAGCCGGGCAATCGCTTCCTCCCGGTCCGCACCGTGCACGATCA
>CAZTAB010000594.1:0-2483 GCA_964611475.1 uncultured Verrucomicrobiota bacterium
CGGGTAGAGATCCTCGACGTCGCGCCCCACCATCCGGCGGACGATCTTCCGCATGCTGATTCCGTTCACCGGATCGGTGCCGGCGGTGGATCCGTCCCGCAGCACGGTCACCCGGTCCGCAATCTGGCTGATCTCATCGAGAAAGTGGGAAATATAGACGATGGCGATGTCCTCCGCTTTCAACCGCCGGATGAGTTCGAAGAGGCGGGCGATATCCTCCCTTGTGAGGCTGCTGGTGGGTTCATCGAACACCAGCACCCGGCATCCCATGGCCAGGGAGCGCGCGATTTCCACCACCTGTTGCTCGCTGACGGAAAGGTCTCCGGCGCGGGCGTCGACCGGAAGGTTCCCGTGGCCCAGCGTGGTGAGTGCCGCCATCGAACGGCATCTCAGTTGTTTCCTGTCCAGGCAGCCGAACCGCTTCACAGGTTCGACACCGAGTAGAATGTTCTCCATCACGGAGAGATGCGGCGTGATGGACAGCTCCTGGTAGATCATGCCAACGCCGGAGCGGCGGCCGTGGAGTGGATTCCCCGGGGCATAGGGTTGTCCGTCGAGAATCATCGTTCCTGCATCCGGGTGGACGGCGCCGGAAAGGATCTTCATCAAGGTGCTTTTGCCGGCGCCATTCTCGCCGGCGAGCGCGTGAACCTCTCCCTGGCGCACGTCAAAATCGATGTCCTGCAGCGCAACGGTTGCGGCAAAGCGTTTACAGATGCCCCGCATTTCGAGTCGATTGTTTTTCGCTCGTTCGGGCATCGCGCGTGAAAAGGCTACCGTGGGGGGACTCCACCCGTCAGATCGGCGGATTGAGAATCGCCTGCATCTCCTCGGAATGGAGATTCTCGAGGGTCAGCAACTTCACGCCGGTGTCGATGCGCGAGTTTACCAAGATCCCGCTGAGGTGTTGCAACATGGTCTTTACGCCAAGATAGCCCATCTGGAATGGATTTTGCAGAACCAGTCCGTGAATCTCCCCGGCATCAAGACCTTCGAGGAGCGGCTTGCTGGCGTCGAACCCGATAAACTTCACGCTGCCGGCTTGGCGGTTCCGGCGCAGCGCCTGGAGCATTCCGTAGGTCGTCGACTCGTTCGGGCAGAAGATGCCATCGACCGTCAGCCGATCTCCTTCCGAGAACCGGAGAAGAAGATTTTCACTCACCTGTTGAGCCTCCGCGGCCGTGGCGCCGCCGTATTGTTCCGAACTGACCACTTCAATGCCGGGATTCCTGGCGATTGCGGCAAGAAACCCTTCCTCCCGTTTGTCGGTGCTGGCGGATCCCTCCTGGTACCGGAGAAGAATGACTCGCCCTTCGCCGTCGAGTATCTCCGCAAGCTTTCCGCCGGCGAGTTCCCCGCCCTTGTAGTTGTCGGTGGCGACGAAACTGACGACCAGGTCGTCCGAATTGTTCAAGCCGGAGTCGAAGATAACGACCGGAACCTTTTGTGCGACCGCCTCCTGAACCGGCCGGCGCAGCGCTTCTGCGTCGAGGGGGGCGAGCACGATCCCGTCCATGCGATTGAGAATTTGTGTTTCCACGACCTCGATTTGCTGCGCGCGATCATCTTCCTTGGTGGGCCCGACCCATGTGACCCTGACGTCGAGTTCCTCCTCGGCCTTTAGCGCGCCGGCTTCGACGGTTTTCCAGAACTCATGCGTGGTTCCCTTTGGGATCACGGCGATCTTGATGCGGTGCCCGTCCGGGTCAGGGGATGAGCCCCCGCCCTCCGGCGGGGCAGGTTTCGGGCCCGGACCGCCACCACACCCGGTGGCGATCGAAAGGGCGATGATTCCTGCCGTGCACAGAAGACCTTGGATCTGTTCGGAGCATCGAATTCGTTTCATGCCGTGTGCCCTCCCTGTTGAACCGTCTCACGGTCCTGTATAGGAGAACTCTTGTGCTGTCAACGAACATACGTTGACGTCACGGGATGCAAACGCGGTCCGCCAGGAGATCGGTGATGAAGCCGTGACCCGGAGCGTGGGTGATCATGAGGGGGGGCTTGCCTCGCAAGGCCGCTTTTTGCGGCGTGACACCGCAGGCCCAGAACACTGGCATCACGGTTTTGGGGATGGCGCGTACGGGTTCTCCATAGATGGGGTTCTGCAGATCAGCCCCGATGGCCTCTGGGTCGCCGACATGCACAGGGGCCCCATGATTATAGGGAAACCGGGATGTCAGCTGGGTTGCGATGACAGCCTGCTCCGCCGTCATCCAGCGCATGGTCACGACCAGCGTGCCGGAGAACCGTCCGGCCGGGAAGGTTTCCTTGGTTGTATTCAAGACCCAGACTTCTTCGGACTTTGGCACGCCTGCCCGAGCGAGGGCTTCATCGAATGTCAGGCTGGATCCGATCAGGAATCCAACGCTGTTGCGGGTCCACAGGTCGGTAATCTCCACCTCGTCGGTTTCCAGTGCGCCGTTGCGAAACACATTGTACCTTGGAAGATCCGTCCGGAGGTCCGCGCCCGGCGCGGACCG
>CAZTAB010000595.1:0-1741 GCA_964611475.1 uncultured Verrucomicrobiota bacterium
ACTGTGGCTGAATGCATGCTGCCATTTCAGCGAGATCGGGCTTGAGAAGCGGGCGATCTATCCGAACAACCGGGCCGCATTCTCCGATGTCATCCGCGCAACTTCGCCGACGGGACAATGCCGGCCCTCCGCCACAGCCTCCGCCACAAGTACAACGAAGGCCGGCTCATTCCGTTTTCCTCGATGAGGCCCGGGTGCAAGATAGGGTGCATCCGTCTCAATGAGCAGCCTTTCCGGTGGAACCATCGCGGCCACCTGCCGCAGTTAACACGCATTCCGAAAGGTCACAATTCCGCTGAAACTAATGTAGTACCCGAACTCCAGAAGCGCTACTGCAAACCTGGCGTCCCCGGTGAAGCAATGCAGCACCCCCAGACGCCCGGGATCCCCTGTCCATCTCCCCGCATGTTCGCCAAGATGACTCAGCGTATCGTCGTCGGCCTCGCGACTGTGGACCACCACCGGCAATTCCGTGTCCGCCGCCAGATCAAGCATGGCCGAGAACAGCATCCGTTGCTCGCTCCGCGTTTCCAAGCTGTAGTGGTAGTCGAGTCCGGTTTCCCCGATCCCCGATATCGAGTTCCTGGATACCAGCCGCCGGACCGACTCGTCCGACCGGAACCCTTCCGCTTCGTCGCGGTCATATCCGACAACCGGGGAAATTCGCCCCGGATGGAGAGAGGCGAGGCGAACCGCGCGCTCGTTTGCATCGTCGCTTCCTCCAATGGCGATCATCCGGTCCACTCCGGCGGTGGATGCCCGGGCCAGGATATCCGCGAGAATCCCCTCCTCTTCGTACGTGTCGAAGTGAAGGTGCGAATCTGTGTACGAAAAAATCACCCCGGCAAGCAGTGAACATGGAGAGCGGGAGGCGAGCTCCCCCCCACTGTCCACGGAAACGGGAAAATGGTTTTCAAGCCAGAAGGGGCGCAATCACGAGGGCGACCACACTCATCAGCTTGATGAGGATGTTCAGCGACGGTCCGGCGGTATCCTTGAAGGGATCACCCACCGTGTCACCGATGACGGCGGCCTTATGGGCTTCCGACCCTTTTCCGCCATGGGCGCCCCCCTCGATGTGTTTCTTCGCGTTGTCCCAAACTCCGCCCGCGTTGGACATGAACAACGCCATCATCACGCCGGAGACAGTGACCCCCGCAAGCAGCCCACCTAGCATCTCCTTGCCACCGAGAAAGCCGACGAGCACGGGCATGCCGACGGCGAGCACACCGGGTGCGATCATTTCGCGAATGGCGGCGGTGGTGGAAATGTCCACGCACTTGGCGTACTCTGCGCGGCCGGTCCCCTCAAGCAAACCAGGGATCTCCTTGAACTGGCGCCGGACCTCCTCGATCATCGCGAACGCAGCGCGCCCGACGGCGCTAATTGCCATCGAAGAGAACAGGAACGGAAGCATGGCACCGCCCATCAGCCCGGCCATAACCGTGGGAGAGGTGATGTCGATGACAGTAATTCCCTCTGTTTCACGATACGCCGCAAAAAGCGCAAGGGCGGTGAGGGCGGCGGAGCCGATGGCAAATCCTTTGCCGATGGCCGCGGTGGTATTTCCCACCGCGTCAAGCTTGTCGGTACGTGCGCGGACCTCGGGCGCCAGTTCCGCCATCTCCGCGAGCCCGCCCGCATTATCCGCGATCGGCCCATACGCGTCGACGGCCAGTTGAATCCCGGTCGTCGCCAACATCCCCAGCGCAGCGATCGCGATCCCGTAGAGACCGGAAAA
>CAZTAB010000596.1:0-1996 GCA_964611475.1 uncultured Verrucomicrobiota bacterium
TGCTAGGGAGCGGATTTTCCGTATCACTGATTGATCCGGCTGACTACCCCATGAGCCGGTTCGTGCCGGAGGAGGTGGGCCGGGACTTGCTTGACGCGTTGACCTCCTGTGGCGCTGACTTTCACCTCGGGTGTACGGCACAGGCGGTATGGCGCGACGGAAAGGAGTTTCGTGTCGAGTTGGACGACGCAACCACGCTTTCGACCGGCCTGGTCCTGTCCTCCATCGGCCTGAGGCCGGCGGTGGATTTGGCCGAAAATGCGGGGATTGAAGTAGGCCGGGGCATACGGGTCGACCGGTTTTTGCGCTCTTCCGACCCGAACGTGTTTGCGGTTGGCGATTGCGCCGAAGTGGATGGCCTTGTGTTGCCGTTCATCATGCCGATCATGCACGCAGGAAGGGCCCTGGCCAAGACCCTGGCGGGAGAGGAAACGCCTGTCGTGTATCCCGCCATGCCGGTCACGGTAAAGACGCCGTGCCTTCCCCTTGTATCCACGCCTGCCGTGCGTGGCGGAACCCTTGCCTGGAGGACGGAGGAGGTTGAGGGGGGAAAGAAGTTTAGCGGCTATGATGACGCCGACCAACTCAGGGCCTTGACCCTGACCGGCGATGCAACCAAGCAGGCGTTTGCGCTGAGTCGGGACATGCCCAGCTGGCTGAGATAAGCCGACGCGATTTGGGCTACTTGATCGTGCAGGGCGCTTCTCCCGCGAGCGCCATGCGTTTCAGGAGTCTCCGCGCAAGTTCCTTCCGGATGCCGGCGTGATCCGGCGACGCAACAAGGTTATTTCTTTCGTGGGGATCATTTTGCAGGTCATATAGGCAGTATTCCTCGTATTCGTCGCTGTCCGGATCGTCTATCGGATTGCGGTCAGGCGCGTGAATGCAATATTTCCATCGGTCGGTTCGCAACGCGCGGCCGAGCATGCTTTCGCTGATTTGCACAAACACGTCATCGCGCCACGGGCCACCGGTTCCCTCCAGGATTTCCTGCAAGGGGCGTCCCCGCAGGGAGCCCGGTCTTTCGGCTCCGCCCGCGGCCAGTACGGTGGGTGGAAGATCGATGAGGCTGACCAGCTCGTCGATTGTGCGTCCGCGTCGGAAGCCGGGTCCCCGCGCGATCAGCGGCACGCGAATCGAGGCCTCGTGTGGCGACCGTTTTGACTCCGAATTCCGGGTGCCGAAATGATCTCCATGGTCACTCGTGTAAATGACGAGCGTATCGTCGCCGATTCCCAGGGACTCCAGCGCATCGAGGATTTTTGCTACATTCCGGTCCAGGCTTTCGCAGCATCCAAGATAATCTGGTAACTGTTTGTCCCAGAAACCCTCCGCGCCTTCCAGATCTCCCGGCAGGTTGTAGTTTCGGAACTTTTCCTTCGAACCGATGGGACCAATATAGCGATTCAGGTCGTTCTGATGATGAGGTTCGATGTAGGAGACGAAAAGAAAAAACGGATCGGCCTGATGGGAGTCGATGAAGCGAATCACAGCGTCCGTCTGCGCATCCACCCTGTAGCCCGGCATCTTCACGGCGTTCCCGTCATTGTCGTACATCACGCAATCATAGGCATCCGACGTGAACTCCAGCACGTTGGACGCCAGCCAGTGCTGGTAGCCACCTCGTTGGTCCTCAGGCACCGGCCCGTACATCCGGTTGGACGGGTCATCGTCCGCCGCAAGATGCCACTTGCCGATGTAGCCCGTCCTGTATCCCGCGTCTCTGAAGTGATGGGCAAGCGTGGTCGCATCTTTCGGAAGCGGGATCCCGTTTCGGTGACAACCGATAGTCGTGGCATAGAGCCCCGTCTGCAGGCACGATCGGGCTGGCCCGCACACCGGCTGGCACGTGATCGAGTTGGCGACGTGGGTCCCTCGCAATGCCATGGCATCGAAGTTGGGGGTCAGTTCCATCGGATTCCCGTGTAGCCCTGACGTGTCCCATCGCTGTTGGTCTGTGAGGAAAACGATCACATTCGGTCGATCTCCCATCTCG
>CAZTAB010000597.1:0-1931 GCA_964611475.1 uncultured Verrucomicrobiota bacterium
CTTCCCGGCTTCCCACGCAACGGCGGCTCGTGTCTTCATCAATATCTTCTCCCTACTTTCCGTTACTCCTGATTGGGACGGCCGCGCGACAGTCGCGGTTGCCGAATCGTAAGAGGATGGTGCATAAGGCGTCCGAAATCAAGTTTCTCGTGCCTGGCTGCCCGGAGCACAGCGGCAGCCTTTCCTCGCCTGGACCGGGGACAGGACAGGTTGACATGACTGACGGCAGCAGGCTATAAACCGACGTTTTTTTAGGAAAACGCCGATGTTTTTAAAAAAAAAAAAATGAATTTCTTCCCTTGAAGACATTTCCGTTCGCATGCTAAGGTTGAAGTCAAGGTCACGGATGTCGGGAGCAAACGACGTTCTTGGGTAGCGTTCTTAGCTAGAATGATAGTAGTTAAAATTCAGTGAAGGAGAGTTGACGTGAAAAGACTTGTAGTATCAGTAATAGTTGGCAGCTTTGCCTATTCTGCGTTGGCGACATCATTTGTCGGCAACCCAAGCCCCGGGAACGGATTCGACACCACCAGCGCGGTTAGTCAACGTTCCATGCACGAAAAGGGCGGCGGAGTAATGGCAGGAAATGCCCGGCCCATGCTCAACACGATCAACGGTGCCGGAATGTACGAGAACGAAGGGAAATGGGTTCATACCGGTACAATCAATGATCTCGAAGACACTCGTTCGTCGTACAATGGCGTGACCATGGGCTTTCAGGATGGCACGCCCACCGGTCAACCCAATCCCCGTGGCGGTACCGTGGAAGGCTCGCAGTGGGCCGAGTTCGGTTTCGATAAATCGTACGATATCAAAAACGTCCACATCTGGAACTACAACGAGGGCAACGGGGCCTACTGGGCCATGCAGGGAATGCGGGAAGTGACCATCGAAGTCACAAACGTAGGGGACGGTGCCGGATGGGGTTCCACGAACCCGAGCGATTGGTCCACGATTTTTGCCGGGGAGCTCGCTATGGGCGGGGCTGAACATCTAGAGGCGCAGGTCCTCGCAGTCCCCTCAGCAAATGCGACGTTCCAATACCTCGTGATTACCAGCGGCAATGATACTACGAAGGTCAACTACATGGATGAGGTTATGGATGGAGGTGCCGGGACGAGACACTCGATCGAAGCGGGTCTCAGCGAAATTATGTTCGAGATTATCCCCGAGCCGTCCACTCTGGCATTGATTGGACTCGGTGCCCTCGCAATGGTCCTGCGCCGCCGGCGCTGACATCTCAGAAAATTCTCTCGAGAGGCCCGCCCATACGGCGGGCCTCTTTTTTTGTACTGCCATAATATTTCATGTCCTGTGTTTCACAGGGTGCCCGGTGGAATACTCTTCTTCCGTGCGTTGTGGGGTTTCAAAACTCGGACCAATGATCAGAAGGCAGGCGAAGGTCTTTCTGTGTCTGATGGTATCCAGCGGTTGCGGGCGGCCCCCTTTGGTGCTGCCGGAAGGGCGGATCGACGTAGCCCCGCTTGACGTGTCGCCCGCCGCGAACGGGCCGCGATTTCAACGGATGGATCCGGAACGGACCGGAATTGACTTTGTCCACCGCTGGACCCCGCCGGAAAAGTACCAGCACGAACTTCCATACCTGTGAACCTGTCCTCGAGGTCGATCGACAACCCCGGCGTGCAATCATGGAGCAGGCAGCTTTGCTGCCTCCAGCCTCAGCCGCTTCGCCCGCAGTAACTGGCCTGACCGTCGGGCCCGACCCGGCGGTCCACTCCAAGGGAAAAGCGGAATCACACGTCCCGGCAAAGGAAAAGACGGTCGTTTGTCCTTGAAACAAGCACACCCTTCTGAAAACAATCTGCGCCCAGAATCATCAACTTGGAAAAGGAGCGGAAATCATGGGTAGACCTGTAACACTTTGCACCGGCCAGTGGGCCGACTTGCCCCTGGAGGTCCTGTGCGAAAAG
>CAZTAB010000598.1:0-4147 GCA_964611475.1 uncultured Verrucomicrobiota bacterium
GAAGTCGGCCGCAAGCTCGGTATCCAGTCAAACGACTTAAAAATGGTTTTTGAAGCCCACGGCAAGCATCCGCATTTCCATGGGCTCGTTTTGCGCAATCCTGAACCGCTCGAGATCTCGCGCCGCATCCTGGGAGAGGACCTGGTCTGTTACAACCTCACGATCCGGGTGCCAATGCCGTCGGGCCAGAAGGACACGGTGAAGTATGGCGGGCACCTGCACGTCGATTGGGATGCCTACACGGTGGTGCCTTTTGCCGGGGGGAAGCACTACCCGATGGGGATTCAATCCGCCTGGTGCGTCTCGGCGTTCACGGCAGCCAGCGGAGCAACGATGATCTGGCCCGGTTCGCACCTGTCGGGGGAGGCCCCGTACTGCGATTCGACCACGCTCCCTCCGGGGCACGTCACTGTGGAAGCGCCCGCGGGTTCCGTGATCCTTTGGGATTCTGCGTTGTGGCACACGGGTGGGGCCAATACCGGCGATACCCCGAGGCTGACCATGATCGCCTATTTTCAACGTGCCTGGGTCCGGGGCGTCAACGACGCCGTGCGCCGTGTCTCCCCGGGTGCGCGGGCGCAAATGACCCAGGCTGAGCGGCAATTATTCGGCATGGAGCCGATCGTTCCCCCCAACAGCCACATCCGTGCCCTGAGCCCGTGGCAACTCGACGCGCTCACTCATGAAGAGAGGGTGGTCATGGGATTTGCCGAGTATTGACCGATTCGCCTTATGGTCCAGAAGAATTTAGTTCCGTTCCATTGTTTGTGATAAGTTAGAACGCAACCCGGTTGGCACCCTTGAGTTCAAGGGCTTTGCGAACCTCTTCGGGTGTCGCGACACCGATCGATAAATCGGCCAGGATCGATCGCATTCGTTGAACCAGTTCTGCGTTGGACTTTGCCAGCCGGCCTTTTCCCAGGTACAGGTTATCTTCCAGTCCCACGCGCACGTTTCCACCCAGTGTCGCGCCCATGGTGCACATCGGCAATTGATGCCGGCCCGCCGCAAGGATCGACCAATAATAGTCATCGCCAAACAACTTGTCGCCAATATGGCGCATATGCACCAGGTTTTCCCGGTCCGTTCCGATGCCGCCGAGAATGCCAAAGATGGTCTGAATGAACAGGGGCGGCTCCACGAGGCCCCGTTCGAGGCAGTGCGCAAGGTTGTACAGATGTCCCACGTCATAGCACTCGAACTCGAAACGTGTACCGAGCTCCCCGAGACGCCGCATGATCTCTTCGAGATCCTTGAACGTGTTCCGAAACACGAAATCCCGCGTGAACTCAAGGAATTCAGGTTCCCAGTCGTAATTCCACTCGGTTTTCTTTTCGAGGATCTGAAAAAGACCGAAGTTCATCGAGCCCATGTTTAAGGAGCACATTTCCGGTTGCAGTCGCAGGACGCCGGCGAGTCGCTGATCGAGGGTCATGCCCAGTCCGGCTCCGGTCGTGACATTTATGACCGCATTGCAAGCGGCCTTGATCTTTGGAAGGAACCGAAGAAAGACTTCGGGGTCGGGGCATGGTCTGCCGTCCTCCGGGTCGCGGGCGTGCAGGTGGATGATGGATGCACCCGCCTCGGCCGCCCGGATCGCCTGCTCGGCAATTTCGTCCGGTGTAATGGGTAGGTGGGGGGACATGGAAGGGGTATGGATTGCCCCGGTCACCGCGCACGTAATGATTGCCTTGTTGCCTAGCGTTTTCATGGTTCACTCATAGGAACATGCCGCCGTCCGCCACGATCCCTCTCCGCCGGATCAGGGCGTTGATATAGCTGGGGGGCTCCGCTGTGAAAGAGGCGTTTGGGCACATCCCAACGTTGAGGGAGCAGGAAGCGTTTGTACGCGTTGCGGGCATCTACGTGTCTCTCGGGGGCAGTTGGCGTTGAACCACGCGGTCAAATAACAAAACTAACTCACCGATAATACTGAAAGAAAGAAAAATGATTTTAACCGGTCTTTCCTCAATATCGAAACGGGGAGTGAATAGAATTGTTGCCTTTACTTTGGAACCCCGTGGCTGAACCGACGAAGCGTTACCCGAGTTGCCGTCGTTCAGCTTTAACTGAGTTAAAAATGGGTATTTGGGGTGGGCTGCTATGCTGGTGAAGGGAGGGCCGCCCGGATGCAGCCTGGGTTATGGCAGGACGCCAATTCGACACCCGGAGCTTCGAGCCGTTGACGAGTATTGCCAATACACCAGGCAAGCCGGGAGGAAGCGGAATTTTATTCCGGAACCGTAGCCGAACCGTATTTCTGATCTACGGCACTATGCACGGCAAATCAGAGGGCAAAGCCGGCCCTGGTGTTTGCTGGGTTACCTGCTGCAGTTCAAGTAGGCACAAGCTCGAGCCGAGACTTGGTCAATCACACAGTGCGATCAAATCGTCGACGTGCGCGGTGGCGAGGCACTCCACGGTGTCGGAGGCGCCATAATAGATCTTCACCTGCCCGTCGTCCTCAAGCAGCATTCCACCGGGAAAGATGACGTCTTCGCGGTATCCTTGGAACGGCGTGCCCGTCGGCACATCCCGGCCCGTTTCATACCAGGTTGTCGGGACCAGCAACGGCTGATCGCAGAATCCGATGATCTTCCATGGATTATCCAGGTCCATCAGCATGAGGCCCGCCATGTAGACTTTGGGCCATACCGGTTCCCACCCGTTTTTCCCGCGCGAATTGTCGCGCCAGACCGCGTGAAACGTGGTCAACCATCCCTTTGACGTTCGGATGGGCGGTGCACCGGGGCCCATCTTGCTGTTGGCAAAGGGGATGCTTTCCGTGGCCAGGACATGCTGGCTGTTTCCCCAGTGTCGAAGGTCGGGCGATGTGCTCAGCCACATCATGGCCTGGTCGTCAGACAGCACATTTGCACCTTCCGTGTTCACGGATCGCTCAAAACGGACGTACTGCCCCCCGACTTTTTCAGGGAACAACACCATGTTGCGGTTGTCGGGTACCGTGGCGGAGAGAACTTCCCAGTGTTCGAGGTCATCGGTCACTGCGACGCCGCCGCGTAGTCCGTGCGCCGTGTCAATGGCGAAGCACATGAAGATTCGGCCCTCCACCACGGTTAGGCGGGGATCGTAGAAGCGGTACAGCTCCTTTTGCGGATCCTTCCCCGGCATCAGCGGCGCGATCAATTCCCTCGCCTGTTCGAGAGTGATTGTGGGCTCGGGTTGCACTTCCCATGCGACGCCATCATGGCTGAAGGCGAGACCGAGGCAGGTTCCGTCCCACCGGCTGCCGTCCTCTCCGGGCGCGCGGGCTTCGAATTCTGATCCGTTCCGGGGGCCGTAGTCATTTCGGAAGACCATCACGTAGCGTCCCTTGAATTTCGTGACGCCCGCGTTGAAAATAAGGCTGCACGGATAGGGCACATCCGCCGTGGTAAGCAAGGGGTTCGCGGAGTGCCGTTGGAGCACTCCTTTTTCCTCGAATGGAACAGGCTCTGCCATGGGAAGCTCCGAACTTACGATGGAGACCGATTGTGATCAACCACTCAGGATCAAATAATGGGGAAGGAGCTTGCGAACGGGAGAGGGTCATGTTTTCCGCCAGGGGCTTCCTGTATGTCAGAAAAACGGGCGATCTCGCTGGAGGATGTTCTCGAGGTACAGGTCGGGCATTCACCCAAAGATGAATCTTCCCGACGCATCTTCGGCCGGCTGATCGGATTGCCTGGACGTCTGGCTACTTCTGGTGCACAGGTGTTCATCTTGAACAAACCTGGTTGACGATCTCTCTGGTTCAAAGCTCTTATGATTCACTCCATGCGTGGGTGTTCTACAATGTTTCCAGCAAGTCCCGGTAGATCCGTTCTCTTTCCTTTTTGCCGACCAGCTCCCTTCCCAAAAGGGTCCTGAGGCGATCCGCAGTCAGGGCGAAGGCCTCGACGAATAGGCCCCGTTCGCTATGACGGTGCACCCAGCGTAGGTACTTGCGAATTCCGCGTTCCAGATCTTCCCGTGTTTCAGCTTGCATCAATTCGAAAGAGAACGTGATTGTTCGCAGTCCTGACTGCAGCCTCGTTACATGTTCTTTCCGCTCCCGCTTCAGGCCACGTGTCGTCAGGGCGGAGCGTAGCAACCCCGTCGCATCAGCGACGAGGGATTCGCCGTGGCGAAGCGCTTCCGGGGAGGG
>CAZTAB010000599.1:0-10914 GCA_964611475.1 uncultured Verrucomicrobiota bacterium
GCTACATCGCCACCGTCGGGAAAGGCCGGCAGCCATGGGTTCCCGGGGATCTCGGCAACGTGGAGGCGCTCAACCTTTTCGATGTCATCGTGGATGATGAAGGTTTCATTTATTCCTCGGGCGGCGGGCACGGTCGGTGCGTTCAAAAAATATCGCCCGATGGCAAGGAACTGAATGCGGCCGTGAATGTCTCAGCGGCGGAGGTGATCTCGGCGCTGGCGCAGGACGCGGATTCGATCTATGCCATCGGAGACGAGGCGATGTACCGGATCCGGAAGTCGGATATGAAATTCAATCACTTCCAGGGCAAGGACCTGGTGATTCGTTTCGACGATCCTCCCCGGTATCACGAGGTGCGCGATTCCTGGCGGATACCGGAGCAACGCGATGCGCGCGTCCTGGAACTCCAGCAGGAGGCGCTCGACTGCAAGTTGCCTGACGGAAGCAACGATCCGAGAACTCACGCCTGGCGCGGCATCATGCGTCACCCCTTCCAGTTCTACGAGTGCGAGCGGATGCGCGGGGCGGCGGTATGGAACGGGCGGCTCCTCATCTCCGACTATCACTACGACCTGATCCGGGTCCACAACACGGCGACCGGGGAACTGGTTGAAAAATGGAAGAATATCGCCGAACCGAACGGCATTGCGGTGCACAGCGATAACGAGGTGTACGTGGTTAGCGGAAAGAAAATCCTGGTACTGAACCGGGAGGGGGAGCCGATTCGGGAACTCGTTAACCGGGGATTGGAGCGGCCCGGCGCATTGGCGGTCGGACCGGAAGGAAACCTGTACGTGGTGGATCTCGGCATTCCCAACCGGGTGAAGGTTTTCGATTCGCAGGGAACACTGCGCGAAACGTTCGGCAGCATGGAACCGTTCCACGGAACCGTTCGCTTCGACAAGCTTGGCATTCCCCGCGGCATCGCCGTGGACGAGGCGGGAAACATCATCCTGTCGGAAATGGCATTGAACCGGGTGCAGAAGATCTCCAGGGACTGGAAACCGCTCTGGGACCTGCAGGCTTTCTACTGCTACCTAGGCACCCATGATCAGACCGATCCCCAGTGGATCTACGGCTTCGAAGGGCCTACGTTCCCCACTATCAAGGAGTATCAACTTGATTACGAAACGGGAGAGTGGAGCTGGACCAAGGTCTGGTACGCGCACAAGTTTGACGATGGGTACTCCTTTTACGGCTATCCTTCACGAGGCGGCGGGGCTCTGACCCTGAATGGAAACCGGTATCTCTACATCTTTCACAAGGGCCTTCGGATCTTTCGGATCAAGGGCGACGATCTCTACCCGGTGGTACGATTCGGGCCGCGGGTCTCGTTCAACCGGGCGGACGGAACCCGGGCCGACTACATGCTGAGTACTGCGCCGACGTGGACCATCTGGCATGACCTGAATCACGATACCCTCGCGACGGAAGACGAGGTGTCGGTCCTCTCGGACGAGGAAGCCGCGGAGCAAGGGCTTCGTTGGGACAGCGTAGACGCAAATATCACCGAGGATGGGACCGTTTACTTCGGCAACATGGCTTTTTCTCTGCAAGGCGTGGAGGACGACATTCCCCGGTACAGTTGGGACCATGTGAAGGCCTTCGAATTGTCGGACACCGGCGAGCCGCTGAGCCGTGACGGGATCGGCGGGGTGGGAGTGGATCGCGGCGGAAACCGATATTACGGAACCCGGGACATTGACAGCTCGGGTCCCTTCGAGGGCATCAGCTTCTGGTCCAGGCGGATCGGGCGGCAGAATGTGAACCGGTTCTCGCCCGAAGGAGAGAGGATCTGGCAGGCCGGGGCAAAAGCAGCAGGCATGATCCTGCAACCGGGAACATTTTCCTACATGACGAGCCTGGACTGGGCGTCGGGGTTCGTATTTGTCGCCGACATGGACGGGTACCTGAACGTCTTTAGCGACGACGGGTTGTTCGTGACCCGGATGTTTCACGGCACGCGTGAAGGAGCGAAGCAGGAGACCGACCCGTACTGCATCACGTCGCATGAACTCGGGCATGTCCGCACATTCGATCATCCGGGCAATGGCGGGGTGTACGTGGTGGGCCAGAGCCTGGAGGGCGGGGAGCACATCCGGGTGTACGAAGTGGAGGGTCTGAGGGATGTGCAGAGAACATCCGGCCGGTTCGAGGTTTCCACGAAGAATCTGGAGGGCGTTGTCGCAGTGGTGAAGCCGCCGCCGCAGAAAGTTGCTGCATCACAGAAATATATCGGGATCACGTCTGTTCTTCGGCCGCCGGTTGTAGACGGCAGCCTCAAAACATGGACGGAGCTGACCGCGCCGGTTGAATTCGGGACATCGGATGGTTCGATAAAGCTTCGCTGGATGCTCCGGTACGACGAAACGTACCTGTATGTCGGCGTGGAATGTGAGGGGGATGATTCCCCGGCGATGAACCGGTACTACCCGGAGGAGATGGGGTCTGCCTGGAAATCCGACAATCTGAGCTTCTACATCAACACCGATCCCGCGGTGGACCGGAAGCGCAGGGAGTATGGACCAGGGGACCATCATCTCTTTTTCCCGGTCAGCGGTTCAATCAAGGGACAATCCCTGAAGCCGTATGCGGTCCGCGGAGACACGATTCTGGAAAATGCAGAATACCGGGTTCAACGAACTGGAGAGCAATCCTGGTCGCTGACCGGCAGGATTGCCTGGAAGTCATTGGGTAGTTACTACCCGGCGCCGAACGACAAGTTCCATTTGGACATGCAGGTGGATTTCGGCAATGCCAAGGGAACCGATCACGTCATGAGCCTGCGCTGGGGCGGGAAACAGCGTCCATACGCGGATCCATCGGAGTGGAATGCGGTGGGGCAGATCAAGTATGCGCGGTAGGCCGTTTGCCCACGGAACACACGGAATGAAACCGCAGCCAGCCGCGAATGCGATCAGAAGATGGCGAAACTCCATCGCTCATGCAGAGACACGAATCCCCCTGGAATCCTCTTCGATCTCTTCGTTGCCTTCTGTTCAAACTCTCCCCCAAAAAAACAATGAGGCCGCCAGGTTTCCCTGGCGGCCTCATTTGAATTCGTTGATATCTACTTCGCGATCAGGCGCATTTGCGACGCAGGCCTAGAAGTACGGCGCCGATTCCGAGGAGCGCGAAGGTCCCGGGCTCGGGGACGAAACCGATGTTATCGATCATTGTGGCATCAGTCTGGTTGGACCCACCGTTGTGAGAGGGTGAGCTCAAGCGAAACTGATCGATTTGGGTGATTCCAGTAACGGCTTGGCCCGTAACGGAGAGGATGCTGCCCATCGCGGCCGTAGCGTGCGAGACGCCACTAGGTAGTGTCGGCCCCAAGTCATGGATATCCACGCCATACGTGGATCCGCTTAACGAAACACGAACTTCGAACCAGCGATCCCACGCCTGTGGGTAACCACTTGGAATACCTGGCCCGGTTCCCTCAGTCCCATTTCCATCTGCAATGATGGAGCCTGAGGCATCATAAACAATCCAATCGCCGGTACCGTTATCGCCAGTATGCCCTTTCTCTGAATGCTTGATGGACAGTAGTGCACTACCTGCCACGCTATCGCGAAGCTGCATATTAAAGCCACCCGGGGCATCACCCGTGCTGCTGGGATTCACCTGCACGCTAAAGATACCCTCAGTGAAGGAAGCTAGCGCGAAGTCATAATTCTGGTCTGATCCACCCGGAGGATTTCCATTGGAACGACGCAGGAACAATGCCTGATCCGAGCCGTCATATGGGAGATCATCGAACGAGCTGTTGTTCCCTCGGACTGCCCAGTCCGAGCTCGAGTCGGCGACTGCCGACCAACCGCTTCCGGCAACCGTCGAAGGATCTATCTCCAGCGAACCACCTAGAGTGTTGTAGCTTTCAAAATCTTCCAGAATTGCACCCGTTGCTGTCGGTGCCACAGACATCCCGATAGCCACAATTGCGGCCGGGATGATTCCGGCTATAAGTTTTTTACTCATAATCCAACTCCTTTTTCCTTTTTGCTATTCGCTCTACTTCCAGCAGGGCAATAGGTCAAACCCACTGACCCCCTGCTAAATAACGCTCATTTCCATACGGGTCTAGAATTATGGGAAAACTCAGGACTTTGAGCAACAAATAAAATCGAGAAGATTTGCGCTTATCGAGACTCGGCGGTTAACAACTAAATCTTTCCAAATCCCTGCAAATCAAGAGAAAACAAGCCATTCCGACCGCAAAAGCGGCCCCAGGCATGCACCGATCAGGGCATCCATCGTTCCGGCAGCGCCCTTGAATGGGATTTCCGGCTCCACGGGCGGAATTTTCCGGCAAGAAGAAATTCCCAAAACAGTCTTCCTATTGACCGGGTTCAAGAACTGATTGCCCACGGGCCGTAAAAGAAAGCACCCCGCGGTCATCGTCGATACCCGCGGGGTGCTAAGGCCTTGGTTTTATACGCGGTTTACGGCTGCAGATCCAGGACCCGGTAGGCGCGCCCCGGAACCCAGACATCGAAGACCGAATCCGTGCCCCCGGTACCGGTAAGCTGATGGCCCAGGTCGATCCAGTTGCTGCCCGCGTCGTCCCTGTACTGTGCCTGATATTCCTTGCCACTGACGGTCGGGAAGGTGATCTCTTTCGCCTCCGTAAAATCGATGGGCCCGGTCGGTACACCCATGGCGGTGACGGCGGGGCCCACGGCTATGTTGTCTATCGTGGTCGGTCGGTAGTTGACGCTCCCGCCGTTGGACTGGCCGGGCAGAAGGCGAAATGTATCCACGGATGTCATTCCGGCAGGCAAAGGTACGCCCTGCAGTGTCAGCACGTTTCCGCGGGCCGGGTCCGGTGTCCCTGATGCGGCGGACGTCGGTCCGATATCATCGGCAAAGACGTCGAAGGTGCCGTTCCCGTGGATCGTCATCGTGACCCGGTACCACCGCGCAAACGAGGCGGGGTGTCCGTCGAGGGCCACGCCCGTGGCGAGCAGGTTGTTACCGGAATCCCACACCTGGAAATCGCCGGAATTATTGGTGATTTCGTAGAAAATGACGCGGAATGCATCCTGCATGGTCACGGAGTCGAACAGCGAAACGTGAAATGCTCCGTAAACACCGGGTAGCATGCCCCTGCCCCCGCCCGCGCCGGAAGGATCCACCTCGACCGATACGGTGTGATTGGTCAGCGGAGCGCCGACCACAGCTTCGAGGTTGAAATCCAGGTTCTCGTCGGTTCGGTCCGGAAGGAAGTCGTTGGCCCGGTCCAGAGACATCAGGCGGTCCGATCCGTCAAAGGTTTCCCCTGCGGACAGAAAGGCTCCGTTGCAGCAGGTGACGACCCAGTCAACTTCACGGACGCCTTCCCGTGTCCAGTTTGTGTTCAGCGATGTGGGATCGATGAAATCTTCATTGTTCACACTGCTATACTCAAAGTTCTCAGCCACCGGGACGGGGGGCGGAGGCACGATTTCGATGACCCGGAAGATCCGGTTCGATTTCCCCTGGAGGGATTCGAACACGATATTCGTGGCGCCGGTTCCGGTTACAACGGGTCCCAGGTCGGTCCATGTATCGGTAAGAATCGCTTCACTGTCGGTGAATTGCGGCTGATATTCGCTGCCGACTCCCGCGGCGTAGGTGATCTTCTTGGCGGCGATCACTTCCGTCCCTGAGACTTCGCCGGTCGGTTGCTCGACCACCACGCATTGGGCAATGTTATCGATCATCGTGGGTTGCACATCGTTCGAGCCGCCGTTCCCCGACCCCTGGCCCAGCCGGAACCTGTTCACGACGGAAACGGAGTTGGATCCGCCGTTTGCCTCGTTGCCGACGAAGTCAAGAACGTTGCCCCGTGCGGGGTCTCCGGAAACCGATGCCGGCGTGGTCGGCCCGATATCGTCGATCGCGACGTTGAATTCGCCATTGATGAATGTTTCAAAGGTGACCCGGTACCACCGGTCGAAGGAGGCGGGATGCCCGTCCGGAATCACCGAAGCTACCAGGGGTTGCCCCATACTCCGGCCCCACACAATGAATTCACCCGAATTGGCCGTAAGTTCACGGAAGTCTACCTGAACTTTGAAGTACCCTGTTACAGAGTCATACAGGCCAGCCCACAAGGCATTACCGCCTGTACTCGAGGGATTGACATCGAATGACACTTTCCCCGCCAGCATCGGCGTCAGGCTCAGGTCCGTGTTCAATACGGATTCCGATGCGCCACCCGAATTCGAACGCCTCAACCGCAAATGATTCGGCGAACCATCCAGGGTGTCGTCGGTAATGGAAATCCCCGGGCTGCAGCAGGTGACCTCCCAGTCCGGGCCCTGCCCGATATCGTTGCGGGTCCATCCGCTACCGGCAACGGTCGTGGGATCAAGGAAATCGCCATCAAGAACTGTATAGCCGTCAAAATTCTCTATTACGTTGGTGCACGGCTCGGTGACGACGCCGACTTGCGACGTCGCGGTCGTTGCCACGGAAATCAAGAACCCAGCGACCAGCGTGGTGAAACACCCCGCCACAGAATGGTTGGCAATCCTCACAGCGATCTCCTTACGTTAGAATTTAGTTATAACCCACGCTCCGCGAAGACAACTCTGCGCTGCGTCAGATCACGTCAATCCCCAGAATTTTAGGTCACTTGAAATCCATTACCAACGTTTTTCCAGTAAAATTGGGCCTTACATTCGGATCTATGCGCCTCCTTGCGCCAAACTCGACGGACAGTGCGTGTGTAGGGACCTATTCAGGAACCTCTATTGTTGAAAACCGATCCGGATCCCAGTACAACGATCCTTTTCCAGTGAATCATCCGTCGCCAATGACGAGAAACCGGGACATTCGAAGTCGAACATCCGAAACGGGGGGTCGTTCTTCCGCCTTCACTCTGATCGAGTTGCTCGTCGTGGTGGCCATCATTGCCATCCTTGCGTCGCTCCTTCTCCCCGCCGTCCGGGATGCGAAGCGGAGGGCGCTGCTCGCGTACTGTGCCTCGAACCAGCATCAGATCGGTATAGGAATGCGGATGTACACGAATGCAAACGACGGCCTCCTGCCGCCACTCCAGCAGTTTCCACCGCGGCAGGGTACATCGACCAAGCCCTTCTTCGGGCGGCCCGAGGAGCCGTACAACGTGTGGTTTCATCTCGTCGGCTTTCATCTTGGCGACGATGGGGAACAGATGTGGGACGGGACGTTGATATTCCAGTGCCCGGAAATTCCTCCGTACTGGAAGAAGTGGACCACGAATGCCTACGGTTACAATCACCAGGTTGTCACGGGATCCGGCGATGGCGGAATGTTCATCGACACGCGGGGCCGGCTGAAGAAGAACTACCGCCAACCGGAGGATGCCATTACGATTCCGCACGCAACGGTGAGCCATACCGACGCCGGCTACGTGCGCGAACGGTACAGCCTGCCGCCGGAAGAGTGGGCCCCGATGGTTAACAATCCCGGTTTCGGGGATGTCGTTTTTCCCGGCACCTCGAATTGGCCCTCCTACCCAAGCAGCAGCGCGCCGCATCCGCCCGTGCCCATGGCGCGCCATATCGGCGGCCTCGTCAACGCGCTGTTCTTCGACGGCCATGTGGAAGCGCGCTCCGTTCTCGACCTGGTCGACCACCGTCGCGGGAGCGCGGAATGCATCACTGACAACCGGTGATGTGAATTTCGGAATCCCGATTTTCGTTTTCGATTCCTTGTTTTATTTGTCGGCGTCGAAGTCCTGTGATATGGGCTTTGAGGTATGGCGCTTTCCAGAAGTCATCTGGTCGGGATCGTAGCGGCCGTCGTGATACTCCTGACCGTGGGAAACATGGTTCGGACGTGCAAGCCGGTCGAGAACGATATCGATGTCGAAAATATCGGGGGGCCGGGGGCAATCGCGGCGAAACACATTCACGAGTTCCTGGGTCCGGACAAGCGCGTCGCGCTGATCCTTTTCGATGATTCCGCGGCCAGCATTTACGGCAAGGATCAATATGTCCTTGAGGAGCAACTCAAGCGCTACAAATACAAGACCGTGGGCAGGAAAGAGATCTCCGCGGGGCCGTTGTTCTCGGATCCCCAGTCCGCCTACACGGGCACCCTGCCGATGGCGGACTATCTTCAATTTGCCTCCGGTCACGGCGGCGCTGACGCAATCATCTCCCTCGTGGGCCCCCCGATGATTCCGGCGGAGGGCGTGCCCGAACCTCCCGGTGTCCCATTGATCATTGCCAACCCCATCGGCCAGCCGGCGACCCTGGAACTGCTGGATAGCGGATTCGTGGCCATGGCGGTCCTGCCGCCTCTGGAAAACGAGGAAGAGGACGAATCCGAAATCATGGGCCCCGATCCCGCAGATCCGTTCGCGGTGGACTATAGGGTCTATACGCCGGAATCGATGGAATATTGATTCATTTCATGGATGGGATGATAATCCCCCGCAGGATGATCTTCTGACAGAAGAGGAAGATCAGGAGCGTGGGGATGGAGATGACGACGTAGCCCGCAGTGGACATGAGAATGGTCGATGCCCGGGGCCACCGATGGGAAGCGAAAGCCCGAGCCACTGCACAATCCGGATGTCCTCCCGCATGATCTCAATCGATCAGCGCGTCGTGGGGCGGACCGGATCCGCGGGATAATAGAACCGGGCGTAGACGGAAACTTCCATCGGCTCGGCTTCGGCAAACGATTAGTCTTTTGGGGGTTCGAGGTACACTGCCGTTCATGATCACACGAAAATCAATCAAATATTTTGCTGTTCTCGCGGCCCTCAGCCTCACGCTTGTAATGGGAGCATCAGCCGCAACCATCAGTGACGACTTCGAGGACGGTGTCATCGACGTCGTGCTCTGGGATACGATCCTGGGAGATGCGAGCAGCGGCGTAAACGAAGGGGGAGGCGTTCTGCAGTTGGCGTCCGGTGGGTGGATCAAGACGAAAGCACAGTTTCCCGCGGCGGGCGGACCGCTGATCGTCACCGGCCGATTCCGGCTCGGCACCAATTCCGAGGACCGGTTCGCAATCGTGTCGCGATGGGACGGCGTGGAGCAGGACGTGGCGTTCGCCAGCAACGGCTCCGTTCCCCTGCACGGGCTTCAGGTCGATCTGCGGCCGCGCACGTCTCCGAATCCGGATCCCAACGGGGAAGCGGTTTTCCTGGAGTTCAACGGGGATGACGGAACCTTTCTCGGCGGCAACTTCGACCTGCTGGGCAGTGGTCTCACACTGGAAGCGGAAGGGACCTACGACTTTGTCTTCAACGATGACGGAACCAATTTTTCGCTTACCGTGACCCACGTCGGCGGACCGGGCGGCGGATCGGCAATCGTGGGTGGAACGTCGTCTTTCTCCTCCGGCAGCGATTACGTGGGAATTCACAATTACTCGCGGGTTGGCGGCGTGAATCCGTTCCCGACCCTGGACCTAGAGGAGATCACCGTCGGCGATTTGATCCCGGGGCCGCCTCCCCGCAGCGGGGTGCCGGTGGCGGGAGTTCAGGCCCATCCCGCAAAGATGGTTACCTTCCCCGCCGAGTCCGGCAAGGAATTCCAGGCGCAGTCCTGCGACGACCTCCCCTCGAACATCTGGATCGATTTCGGCCCGGTTGTCCCCGGGGACGGCGGAACGGGCTCCGTCTTCAGTTCCACGCTCCGGACCGAGAGCCGTGCGTTTCGCGTCGTGGAGTTGGTCGACTCGCCGACCGCCCCGGTTCTGGAGGATTTCGAGGGGTACGTGGCTGTCAACGGCGCCCACTCCGATATTACGACATTGTCATCGGACTGGTCCCGGAACGACAACGGAAACGGTCCCGACTGGGAGGTCGCCTGCTGCAGCCCGGGACACGCGGCAGCCGACGATACGTTCGACGGTTCCGCGTCGTTCCTGGCTCTGCGCCGCGGGAATGACACCACGCCGATTCAATCGGAGTTGAACACCGACTTCCGGTTCACCGCGATATCGGACGGGATCGTTTCGTTTGAGTTGAATCCGTCCGGCGTCGGCGGCGGTCAGAATGCGTTTCACGCGGCCTTCCACGATTCATCGACCGGCGCCGACGCGGTGAGGATCAGGTTTCGTGAACTCTCCAACAACTCCGGCGATTTCGAGGTGATGGATGAGAGCGGGACAATCCTGGCGATGGGTGACGTCCCGGACGGCTACCCCATGGCATTCAACCGCTGGTTCCGGATCACGTTCCGGATCCGGGGCAACGGAACCTTCGACGTGCGCTGCGACGACATCGGCGGGACCGGAGGCGACCCCGGCCGGGGCATCGAGTTGAACCTGGAAGGTGTCACTCTGCCGATCGGGATTACATCGGTCGACACCGTGCGGCTGCTGCCGGACGCCAGTTCCGGCGGAAGCATCAACAGCCAGCCGACGACGATCGACAACATCGGCGCGGGATCTGTCATCACATCATCGGGCGACCCCATCGACGGGGTGAATTGCGAAGAGGGCCGGGAGATTGTTTTTTCATCGATCGCCGGAAAACCTTACCAGCCTCAATACAGCGAAGCCGGCACCACGAACTGGGTTGATCTCGGCGATCCGATGACGGGGAGCGGCGGGATCGATTCGGTATTCGATGTCGCCGTGGCCGGGCGTGAGTGGCGGGTACTCGATCTTCAGCCCACCGGTTTTCATCCAGGATTCGTGAACCGGACGGCCGCGATGTTCCCGGCAGCCCCGAACGGGCTAAACAACATCACCGCGGGGTGGGGTGACGTAAACAACGACGGATTCCCGGATCTCGGGGACGGCAAGGTTTTATGGAAGAACAATGGCGGGGTAAATTTCACGGTGCTTGCCTCCATTCCCGCAAAGATCTTTGCCGACATCAACAACGACGGGTTCCTCGATGCCTATGGCTACCAGAACAACAACCCCACCATCATGGATATCTACCGGAACATCGGCGGCGCGTCATTCACGACGGTG
>CAZTAB010000600.1:0-3912 GCA_964611475.1 uncultured Verrucomicrobiota bacterium
CCCTGGTTCAACACCTACTGGCGCGTGTTTCGCGCCAACGCCGAAACCGCGATGTTGACGATTTCCGACTGGGCCGGCGTGGACGAGCCCGGGGGGGAGGTTGGGCAGAAACTGATGTACAACTTTATCGAGGTTCAGCCGTACTTTGACCTGGAGTGATCCACGAAGCTCAAGAGAACAGATTTTGAATCGAAGGAAACCGAAGTGGGTCCTGGATTCGTGGAAGACGGAACATTTGTCTCTGCCGGCGGTTCTTCTGTACGGCACATACAACGTGTCCGGCACGAGGGGCAGGTTCGTGTGATCCTGCGTCACGGAGTGATTTTCGGTGGCAATTCATGTCTTTCCTGTTTGCAGGCAAGGGCCTGGTCAAGCAATATGCAGGAGCACGGTGAACCGGTGGGAAAACACAACGGAGGATAATAGAGATGAGGATCGGGATCAGGATTATATCGTCAACCGCAGTCGCGGCCATGTTGTTTGGGGTGACGGGCTGCAAAAACCAGCCTGAACATTCGCACGAGGACCATTCCTCCGGAGAAAATGTGGAAGATCATGAGTCTTTGGAGCATCCCGAGCATCCCGAAAAGAACGTGCGCGGCGAAAACGTAGTCTCCAAAGGTTTCCATGACCCTGCGACAAGGTTTTATTGTCTTGGTGATCTGTGTCCTGCTCCCGGGCTGTTTCACGACACCGCCCGGGCAGTCAAATCTGGATCTGTTCGACCCGGTCCCCGACGTGGTGACGGCGGATATTCAGGAAGGAATTAAAAAATACATCGAGGAGCAGACTCGCCGCGGAAACGGGGTTTTCAGAATTCCGTTCGCGGAGAAAGAACTACAGCTCAAGCTGGTCCGCGTTCATACCGAGCACCTGGCGAATCTCGGGCCACGGACCCACTTCGCTTGCGTGGACCTGGCGAGCACGGATGGCGAAGTGTACGATGTCGACTTTTCCCTGACGGGCGACCCGGGTGCAATGTCGGTGACGGCAACCACCGTCCACAAGATCAATGGCCAGCCCCTGTACCTGTGGAGACAGAAGCGCGACGGGACCTGGCGCCGGACTTCGGTAAAAGGGGCGTCGCCGCGGGAACTCGGCGTGATCACGAAACGCGATGAGTTCGAGTTTCTTTACCGCACGACCTTGCCCGAATTGCCCGAACCGGCCCGCATGTGGATCCCCCTGCCGGCCACAGACATGTTTCAAAAGGTGCAGATCCAGGCTATCGACGCGCCTGGCAAAAGGGACGTTCTCGATGACCGGGTCTATGGCAACAAGGTGCTCTTTCTTGAGCTGGATCCGGAAGACAGCGGAAAGACGATTACGATTCACTGCCTGGTGGAACGCCTTGAAAAGGGCGTTTACCCGGACGAGTCAGGGAATCCGGAGCGGTTTCTTCTCCCGGAACGGCTGGTTCCGGGCAACGAGACCTTTCGAAGTATTGCGGAAGAGGTCGTGGAGGGGAAAAACGGTAAACTGGTTCACGCACGCGCCCTCTACGACCACACCATCGATCGGATGCGCTATGTGAAGCTCGGTTCGGGGTACGGACAGGGCGATGCGGTCTACGCGTGCGATGCGCGAACGGGGAATTGCACGGATTTCCACTCCTACTTCATTGCCCTGTGCAGGTCTGTTGGCATCCCGGCCCGGTTCGCGATCGGTGCGTCCATTCCATCGGAGAGAAGCGCGGGAAGAATCAGTGGATATCACTGCTGGGCGGAGTTCTATGCCGAGGATCGATGGTGGCCTGTAGACATCAGCGAGGCAGACAAGTGTTCCAGCCTCGCCACCTACTACTTCGGCCACCACCCGGCGAATCGCATCGAGCTCAGCCGGGGCCGGGACATCGTGGTCGCCCCGGGGCCGGCTTCGGGACCCATTAACTTTCATGCGCACCCCGTGCTCGAAGTCGGCGGGAAAGTCGCGAAGGCCAAGGCCGAGTTTTCCTTTCAACGCGTCACTTCCGGGATGTAGGGCGTGGTTTCCGAAACCTCCCCTTTCGATGGAAGGCTGTTCTACTTCGATTTTTGGAGCGGACGACCGCAGGCGGCGGTCAGGGCGTGGATGGTTTTCCGTCCGGGGCCCGGTGTTGGGAAACGACGTGCTGCGTGAAGGCTTGGGTCAGCTTCTCTTTACGCAGGCCGTGCGCCTGGGCGGCCCACAGAATGTTTGTTTCCAAACCGAGGAACACGAGTCCGTGGTGATGGATGCCGCGGGTTTGCATCTCCGGATGATGTGTCTTGTCGGTTGAGTTCTTCCTCACGTAGTTGGCCACTCTCGGATTTTCCCGGTCGAACTGGATCAGCCAGCGATCGATCTGGCGGCAGATCCCGCACCGGGGCAGTACGTAGAATACGACCGTTGGCAGGCGTGGGTCGACTTTTCTCTCGATGGTCAGCTTCCCGATGCTTCCCGCATGGCCACCACCACCCGGTTTCTCGCCGGCCCGGCCGACCCCGGAGATCATTGCGGTCACGGTGAACCCTGCAACCAGTAGAAGTATTGACGTTCGCATCGCTTTTTGCCGCTACTTTTGCGCCACCCGAACCCCCTCGACGCCTATTTCCCGCGTCCGGGTGCACTGCCGTGGCCAGCCTCCAATTCCCATAATATAGTGCGTGCTGTGGTTGGCGCAAGTGTGCACTCGTTGTCCCCATGGTCAATCCGGCCTGCATCGAGGCGCGTGCGCGGGTCGCTTTTGCGGGTGGCAGTTCACGCACAACGCGATTTCGACAAACAGTATGGCCGGGCCAATGCCCAGGATTGGCTGCGTGAGTCGGAAGAGATGTTTTTGCCGTATTCATGTGCCGTGAGTATCGCTGCATAGGTCCGGTATTGAGGCAGGATTAACCCGGGCATTGTTCCAATGTGCTTGTGCGAAGCGGATTCTCCGACTAGATTCCGTCCGTTACGATGTCAGAAGACCTCAATGCATGGCTTTCGTACAGTATTGCCCCGTCCGAATTAGTTACGCTACCGAGGCCGGCAATGTACGGGAACGGTCAGGTGTATCTGCTGGCGGAACTGATGCGTCCCAGCGTGAGCGAGGCGGTCTGCTTCGGGTACGGCGAGTTGGGGCTGACCTACCGGGACGAGGAGCACCTGCTTCCTGCGGTTTACAACGTGGATACGGGCCGGAAGTATTCGCTCTACTCTACCGCCTCGTCAGATGCCAAAACCGCCACGGTCACGTTTCGCCCGGACCGGCAGATCTGGCGATACGAGTTCGACGATCTGGATGTGGAAGTGTCCCTGTTTCTTCCCCGGCTGACGCCCGGCTACCTCTTCAAACTCGAGCTCTTTCCCAAGGAAGGAAGTCCCGCTGCCACCTGGGAAGCATATCATGAGATCCGCCGGAAGCGTGGAGGCGTCCTGTTCGCGACGGAAGCCGGCTACGAGCTTCGCCGGGGAACGGTCTGGTTTCGCGGTCACCAGAAGAACTGGGAATGCGTGGGTGGCGCCCTGGATGCGGAACAGGTGAGCCTGGGCGCCGACGGCGCGTATGCCACTGACATCATGGTCAAGACCGTGGTGCGGCGGGAGGGCCGGAACGCCGCGGCTGCCTACTTTGCCCGGACGTTTGCGGACACGGAGGAAACGGCGCGTGGGGCATTGACCCTGTTGCTGTCCAACCCGGCCCGGCTGGAGGAAGAGACGTCAGACTGGTGGAACGAGTATTTGCATCAGGTCCCGCGCCTGTCGGTGCCCGACGAATCCTTCGCCAGGAACTTTCTCTGGTCCTGGCCGAATTTCAGGGTCAGCCGGATCGACGTTGCGAACGGCGTATCCCCGGCGGGGCTGTACTACAACAACTGGTGTTCGTCCGGCCTGCGTGAAGTCCTGGTGTTGAGTCACACAGAACAGACTCAGGGCGAGGCGGTCCAGCTATTGAGCGATCCCGCGCCT
>CAZTAB010000601.1:0-2606 GCA_964611475.1 uncultured Verrucomicrobiota bacterium
GGGGATGAGATCAGGTGCAAGCGCAGCGCATCGGCCCCGTAGGTGTCAATAATGTGCGTGGGGTCCGGATAGTTTTTCAGACGCTTGCTCATTTTCCGCCCGTCTTCGGCCAGGACCATCCCGTTCACGATGCAGTTTCGAAACGCGGGCCGGTTGAAAAGCGCGGTGGAAAGCACCGTCAACGTGTAGAACCATCCCCGGGTCTGGTCGAGTCCCTCGGCAATAAAGTCCGCAGGAAAGGTGTCCCCGAAACCATCCTTGTTCTCGAACGGGTAGTGGTCCCTTGCATAGGGCATGGAACCCGACTCGAACCAGCAATCAAGCACTTCCGGGGTCCGGCGATACGTTTTTCCGTTCCGCCGGATAATGATCCTGTCCATGAAATGCTTGTGGAGATCCGAGACCTTTTCTCCCGAGAGCGACTCGAGTTCCTCTATGGACCCCACGCAGAGCATGTCGTCCGGGTCCTCCTCGTTCACCCAAACCGGCAGGCAGGACCCCCAGAAGCGGTTCCGGCTGATGTTCCAATCCTTCGCGTCCCGCAACCAGTGGTCGAAACGCTTGCGCCCGACATAGTCGGGCACCCAGTGTACGGACTCGTTGTGCCCCACCATGCGCTCGCGGATATCTTCCACGCGCACATACCAGGCATCAATCGCCCGGTAAATCAGCGGTGTGTCGGTCCGCTCGCAGAAGGGATAGCTGTGCTGGTAGGTCGACTGGTGGACCAGCTTCTCCTCGTCCTTGAGCGCCCGAATGATTTCCTTGTCCGCATCCTTGCAGAAGGACCCGGCATATTCAGGGATGTCCCCGGTGAATGCGCACTCCTCGTCGAGGTAGTCGACCAGTTCAATCGCCTCGCGCCGGCAGACCCGGTAATCATCCTCGCCATACGCTGGCGCCATGTGAACGATCCCCGTTCCCTCCTCGGTGGTCACGAAATCATCCGAGACGATCCGGAACGAATTCGGGTGGTCCCGGTAATAGGGGAACAGGGGCTCGTACGTCCACCCGACGGCATCCCGCCCCTTCATGCGACGCACGATGCGGTACGACTCCGGGTTCTTGTAATAGGCTTCAACGCGCGCTTCGGCAACGAGGTAGAAGTCCCCGGACTCAAGATCCTCCACCATTGCATAGTCAATGTCCTGCCCCACGCACAGCGCGAGATTGCCCGGGAGAGTCCATGGAGTGGTGGTCCACGCGATCACGTAAAAGGGCGCAGAGGTCTCTGCGACGGCATCTCCCGTCAGGCGCATGCGAACCGTGATTGCCGGGTCCTGGACCTCCTTGTAGTTGTTCCCGGCCTCGAAATTTGACAGGGGGGTCGTGAGCTTCCAGCTGTACGGCATGATCCGATAGTCCCGATAGACGCGGTCCTGGTCCCAGAGCTGCTTGAAAACCCACCAGACTGACTCCATGAAGCCGGGATCCATCGTCTTGTAGTCGTTGTCAAAGTCGACCCAACGCCCCATGCGGGAAACCGTCTTTCGCCACTCCTCCACGTAGGTCAGCACCATGGAGCGGCACTTTTCGTTGAATTCGTCAACGCCTGCCTCCTTGATGGCGACAGCCCCGGCGAGGCCGAGGGCCTCCTGGGCCAGGGCTTCAATGGGGAGGCCATGGCAATCCCAGCCGAACCTTCGCTCGACATAGTGTCCCCGCATGGTGTGGTACCGCGGAACGATGTCCTTGATCGTTCCGGCGAGCAGGTGGCCATAGTGGGGAAGCCCAGTGGCAAAAGGCGGACCATCGTAAAAGACATACGCCTTCTCCCCCTTGCGCATGGCGAGAGACTTTTCGAACGTCTTCTCGGTCTCCCACCGCCGCAGGATTTCCTCCTCTATGCCGGGGAAATCGACCTTGCTGGACACGGGCTCAAACATAATGTTGTCGGTGATAAAAGACCTACATACCGTGACCACGAAGGCGAAATCAAGTTGAACCCTTCCCCTACGCCGTCCACGGGCGGATCCCTCGTGTTCAAATCAAGGAGAAAGCCACCGGCTCCAAAACTGAATTTTCTGCCCAAACCAGCCGACCCGCGCTTGAACAATTCCCGCGGACAACATACGAATGGGCCATGAGCAACATACATCGCATCGCCATCATCGGGGTCGGAGGAATCTCGGATATTCACGCGACCTGCGTCGTGGAGGATCTGCCCGAGGCCGAACTCGTCGGCGGGTGCTGCCGGACGGAGGGAAAAGGCAGGGCGTTCGCAGAAAAGCATGGCTGCGACTGGTATGCCGATTACCGGGTCATGCTGGACGAACTCTCCCCGGACGCGGCCCTCGTCACCACACCCAGCGGCGCGCACCTTGAGGCGGTCGAGGCATGCGCGGCCAGAGGAATTCATGTCCTTTGTGAAAAGCCCCTGGAAATAACGATGGAGCGGACGGACCGTATGTTGGAATGCGCAGCTCGCGCGGGAATTCTCCTGAGCGGCATATTCCAGATGCGTTACAGCCCGCTGCTTCAGTGCATTCGCCGAACCATCCTCGACGGCCGATTCGGAAAATTGAGCACCATCAGCGCGCAGGTCCCCTGGTGGCGGGACGACGCCTACTACGCCCCTGAACGATGGCAGGGAACCCTGGCGCGGG
>CAZTAB010000602.1:0-4242 GCA_964611475.1 uncultured Verrucomicrobiota bacterium
ACGAGTTTCTTGTCTTCGAGGACGGACCGTCAGTCGACCTCACGCTGCAGTGGGCCACCTATGTTGATGCGTCCGACCAGACCAGCCTCTCCCGGATCTGGGGCGGAATCCATCCGCCCGCGGACGACATGCCGGGGCGCATCATCGGGAGAGACATCGGCATTGGGGCCTTTGAAAAAGCGCTTTGCTATTTTTCCGGTGCGCAGGCGCTCTGCGGAGACCTTGTCGTTCGCATTGACCCACAAGGCAGAATCACTTTCCCAACCCTGTACGGGTACCGGTATGGCTGCGAGTACTCCAGCGACCTGGTCAATTGGGAAAGCATGGGCCTGGTCATCACGGGAAATGGCGTATCGGAGGAAGTTCGGGACCCGGACCGGTCCGATCCAGTGAGGTATTATCGAATCGTTGAGCTGCCCTGAGCCTCCCGGCTCGAAAGCCGTGGGCCGTGAATTGAACGGATCACGTCACGCCGCCCAGCGATACATGCTTTGTTTCCAGGAATGCGTCCATGCCCTCGGTGCCCAGTTCGCGCCCCCATCCGCTTTCCTTGATGCCGCCGAACGGACACTGGCTGGTCGAGGGCGCACCGTCGTTGACCCCGATGGATCCTGCGTCGAGTTGTTCCGACACGCGGAACATGCGGTTGAGGTCCCGCGTAAACAGATACGCCGCGAGTCCATATCGTGTATCATTCGCTTTCCGGATCCCATCCTCCTCCGTCGAAAACCTGCTGAAGGCGGCTACCGGCGCAAAGGTTTCCTCCCGCATGCAATCCGCGTTATCGGGAACATCGGCCAGGACTGCGGGCTCGATGAAATTGCCAGCTCGCCCGTCGACGCGTGTTCCGCCGCAGAGCAAACGCGCGCCCCTGGCCACGGCATCTTCAACGTGGCGTATCGCGGTGTCGACTGCGGCTTCATCGATCAGGGGGCCAATGTCGACCCCGTCTTCGAGTCCGTCGCCAACTTTCATGGCCGAGGTTTTCTCCGTGAACCTTTCCAGGAATTCGTCGTATATCGTCTCCTGCACATAGATCCGGTTTGACGCGATGCAGGATTGGCCGATGTTGCGGAACTTTGTCACCATTACGCCCTCCAGTGCCTCGTCTATATCCACGTCGTCAAATACAAGCACTGGGGCGTGGCCTCCCAGTTCCAGGGAGAGCGGCTTCACGGTGGCCGCAGCACCCGCAATGAGTTTCTTGCCTACCTCCGTCGAGCCCGTGAACGTGATCTTCCGGCACAGCGGGTTCTCCAGCAACTCGGCGGCGATCCCGGACGCGGAGCCCAGGATGAGTTGGGACACGCCGGGTGGGAGTCCGGCCGATTCGAAACATTCGGCCAGCGCAACGCCGGAGACTGGAGTGTAACTTGCCGGTTTGTGGAGCACTGTGCACCCGGCCGCGAGCGCGGGAGCAATTTTCCGGCATGCGAGCACCAGCGGAAAGTTCCAGGGGCAGATCGCTCCGACAACTCCCATGGGGGACTTGATGGCAAGATGGCGCTTTCCTTCAACCTGGTGGGGGATGATCCGCCCGTAGGCCCGGCGCGCTTCACCGGCAAACCACCGAAAATGGTCCACCGATGCGCCGACTTCCCCCAGCGACTGCGCCAGCGGCTTCCCGTTCTCTAGGGTGATGGTTCTCGCGATCTCCTTTTCCCTGTTCTCGATTTCATCGGCGACGGCGGAAAGGTGCTCGCCCCGTTGATGTCCCGTCAGCGATCTCCACTTGGCGAATGCCTCGTGCGCGTCCGAGATCGCCGCGGCGATCCGCGTGTGGTCAGCGGTGCAGACCGCGCCGATGGCATCGCCATTTGCGGGGTTGAGGACTTCCGTGGAGGAGTCTGTGGTGATCCACTGGTTGTTAAGGTAAAGCGGGTGAGTCTTCATGGATGGTTCGATATAGACCTTTCAAGTCCGGTGTCAAGTTTGGCGCCCACTCCCGGGCGCAACACGTTCCGCCTGTTGCCCGAGTGGTGCGGGAGGGATGCCTGTGCCATGCTACGCCGCCGCCCCGGTGATCCGCAGGATGTGCCGCATGGGGTTCTTCATTCGTTCGAGTACTCCCTCCGATACACGCCACGGGTGCCCGCCGTGATTGTCCTCGGCGATCACCTCGCCGGTCCACTCGACGTAGCGCGTGCGGAGGAGCGTTCCCAGGTTGACCTTGGCCATGCCCAGGGAAATGCAGCGTTGCACGACGTCGTCGTCCAGCCCGGTCGTGCCGTGGAGAACGAGAGGAATCGGGCAATTTCGGGACAGGGTTTCCATGAGTCCGAAATCCAGTTCGGGAGCGCCCTTGTAGAACCCGTGTGCGGTGCCGATGCCCACCGCGAGCATGTCGATCCCCGTTTCCTGGGCCATGCGCTCCGCTTCCGCGGGATCCGAAAGGTTCTTCCCCTCCGTCATGCTTCCGTCCGGGTTGAGCTTCCGCAATTCGCCCACTTCCGCCTCAACGCTCACGCCGGCTGCCTTGGCCAATTCAACCACGTCCTGGGTCTGCCGCACGTTTTCCTCGATCGGGAGGTGCGATCCATCGATCATCACCGAAGAGAACCCGGCATCGATCGCCTGCCGGCATGCCTCGACTGAAGACCCGTGATCCAGATGAATGGCCACGGGCACCGAGGCCCGCTCGGCAAAGTACCGCATGGCCATCCCGGCGTACTCGAATCCCCGGTAGGCGAGGTTTGCCTCGTAGGCGCCGAGAATGACGGGCGCATCCTCCTCCTCGGCGGTTTCCACGATGGCCCGGATCAGGTCGTAGGTCCCGCCGTTTGTGTTCATTTGCACGACGGCGCAACCGCGCTTGTGGGCGGTGCGGACAATACTCGAAGAGTCCACCAGGGGCATCGGGTCATGGTTGCAGAGGACAGCGGGCTGGTCAATGGCGGCATTTCAGGACGGCAGCTGCGGGAAGATGACCTTCAACACGGTGCATGCACGCGCCGGGAACCTGTCAATTCAGCATGTGGACCACGGGTCGGGCATGGATCCGTCCAACGGGACAAACAAATATGTCCATGCCGGGGCCAGGGTCCCGGGCGGAACGCCGATGCCCCGCCCATTCGGGGGGATTTTTGGAAGAGCCGTTCGGCGCGGAATTCCATCCGAGTGATCAGGTCTTTTGCTTCCCGTGAAATCCGTTTCTCAGGGTCACTTGTCCAGCCGGTCGCTGCCGGTGATCGCGCGGTTCCTGAAGTAGACGCGGCGCGCTTGTTCCGATGTCGCCCCGCTTGAATCGACGAACTCAATAACCACGGATATGGTCCACCTGTCGTTGCGCAATCGTGCCGCGGACCATTTCTTGACGTTCCCTTCGAACCCCTCCCGGTCGTTGGATTCCACGTACTTTTCCACCGCGGGATAGATCCCCGTGAACGGGTAACGGTACGGTTTCGGATTCGGGGGAGGGCTGACTCCGATAATCTGCAGTCCCTGCTCCCAGATCGAATATCCCTCCCGCACGTTGTAGATGGTTGCGTGTTTTAAAATGTATCCGTTGCCCTGGCATGTCGAACAATCTTCCTCATACTGGAGGCTCCCATCTCCTGCGCACCGCATGCAAAGCGGTTTGCTGCGGCCCATGCCGGTTCCACCCAACTTCCACTCCTGGCGTCCGGATCCGTCGCACTTCGGGCACGTTTCCTCCTTGGCTTCAATGCCGGATCCCGTGCAGGTGGTGCATTCCTCCCGGGCATCGGGCACTTCCGAGGAGGTGACCTCTATCGTTCGCCACTGGGCCGCCGTGTACCCGATTGCGCCGATACACATCAGGAGCATCGCCAAGACCAAAATCTGTTTCGTCCGTTCCATCGATTTGCTGTTACGCGTTCCCGCCGGCCGTTATCGCGCTCTCGAAACTTCGTCTCGAAAAAGCATGGCCCGCGGGATGTATTTCCCGTGGCCGACCTGACAATGAACTTATATACAAATCATTCTGCCTGCGCATTCACAAAAAACAGTTGAATCTTTTTGGTTCAGTAGCCCATAAGCACTCTATTCTACGGTGTAAAATCGAACAAACTGTCGTCCGGCCGCGCGATTTGAGCCGGATGGCCGGGGGAGGGGGGACGCCGTCTCAAGGTCTCCGAGCGGGGAAATGGATCGCCGGTTCGTGGGCAGGTTGGACTTGATTCTTCCAATGTGGTTTCCCCGGGTGAAGAATTTCGGCAGCAAAGGTCGGTGGCGGTGACAAATAGAGGTCCCCTCATTTCGTTCTGGATTCCAGGCGGGAGG
>CAZTAB010000603.1:0-1749 GCA_964611475.1 uncultured Verrucomicrobiota bacterium
CGTGTCACAACTCGCAAAACTCGCACAAACCGTCCTTGCGGCCAAGTTTTGAAAGCTCCTGCGGTTTGTTGTAATTATTACAACATACGAGGTGGAATGATGAAAGATGTGCCGCACTACGGGCGTTTGAAAGATGTCAACACGACGAACATGGCGGACGCGATACGTCTGGGCTGCCTTACCATGCAGCGCGTTTTCAACCGTGATGACAATGACTCGATATTCATGGTGTCCCGGGCGCGACCGGATCCGGAACTATCCATGAGCGCAATTTACGACGGGCACTTGCCCGGGCGTCACCTGAATGCGCTGCTGAATGCCGAGGCGGCGACAGGAGTCAGCCTCGACGAAGAAGCGATTCAGAAACACCGCAGAGCAGCCTTCTACGCCTACAGCGGCCCCGTTCGATTGCCGATGGGAAGGCCCCGTGTCGGCGGGGACCTTGTGAACCTCGCCGGGCACGACCTGCGGGAAGGGTTTCATGCTTTATATGCCCTGGTCAAATATCGCAAAGACGAAGAAGCAGGGCGGATTGCGGAAGAAAGCATTGCCGCGGTATTCGAATTTTGGAATCCCGACGATGGATGGAATCTCCAGAGGATGGAGGGGGGACTGGGAATCAACATCATGGACAAGTCGGAGAACTTTTCCAGGACGCTGCCCCGCGCGATTGGCTCGCTGGTGAAATACTATCAAGCCACCGGGTACAATCCGGCCCTGGAACTTGCCAATGTATTCAAGGACAAGCTGCTGGCCAACCACTATTTTCCGGACGGAGCCTATAGCATCGAGCGCCTGGGCACACACGGCCATTCGATCGCGTGCGATCTGTCGTCGCTGGCACAGCTTGCAGACCTCACGAATGACAAGGCGTTGATGGATCGCGTCCGCGCATTTTACGACAAGGGCATGTGGGATCTGCGCGATGAGATCGGGTGGGTCGTCGAGAAAACCGGACAGAGCCGTATCGATCGCCCCGACTATGGGGAGGGCAACAGCACGGGAGACCTGGTTGAGACGGCATTGATTTTAGGGAGATCGGGCCATCCAGAATATTTTGAGGACGCGGAACGTATGCTGCGGTGCCACCTGTTGCCTTCGCAATTGAGAGATGTCAGTTTCATCGAATCGCAGCCGAATCCCCACAACGTTGACGGGCGGCGGGAGGTGGCGGAGCGGATCACCGGCGGCTGGGGATTTCCTGCGCCATACGGACACGAACCGCTTGAGTTGGACGGAATGGATGCCGTGCTGTTTCACATGGACATCGTGGGGGGCGTTGTGGGGTCGCTGTGCGATGCATATCGAGCGGCAACCCGGTACGATGAGGCAGGGGGGCATCATGTGGACCTGCTGTTTGACCACGAAACCGATGCGATCACGGTTGATTCGAATTACACGCACGATGCTCTTACTGTCACGTTGAAGAAACGGGGCCCGCTCCGGATTCGAATTCCCTCCTGGGTGCCGCGAGATGCGATCACCGTGGAAGGGGTCGGTCAGCCCAAACGTTACGACGGTTCATACCTGGTGGTCGCAGACCATCCGGAGAAAGTCCCCATTACGTTGCAGTATGACCTGGCGGCCAGTGAGATTCTACTTCGGCATCGAACCCGAAAAATCCGAGTTACACTTCGCGGGGATTCGGTTGTCGCCATGGACAACTACGGCGCAGACCTCACATACTTTCCGGCCCTGGACGGCTGAACGGAAGAACTAGATTGATAAGAAATCGCTTTTCGGGCGATG
>CAZTAB010000604.1:0-8974 GCA_964611475.1 uncultured Verrucomicrobiota bacterium
CGCCGGACCGCATGCCGCGCGCGGAACCTTGGACGCAGCGCTGGATGTCGATCCCCGCTATGCTCCGGCCCTCTTCAACCTCGGGGTGCTCCACGCCTTGTGGAGGGGCGACCTGATGAATGGTGTCGGGTACCTGGAGGAATACTTGGAGTTTGGGGGCGACGATACGCACGCTTCGCAGGCCATCGATTTGCTGGTCGATCTGCGGGTGAAACTCGAGGAAATTCTCGTGAAAGAGGGTGCCGCCCTGCTCAAGAAGGGGGAGGTTGAAAAGGCGCTCCGGGCCTTTCAGGGGGCGGTGGCGCAACGCGAGGACTCGCTCGGGGGACACCTGGGCATCGCGGAGGCGGCCATGCGTTTCAGTCCATCGGAGGCCGTTGGGGTTGCGCTGGAGCGGGCGTTGGAGATCGATCCGGAAAATCGGGAGGCGATGTGGGGCATCGCGGTTTTTTTTGATCAGGCGGATGATAATGCCGCGGCGGCGATTCGGCAGTACCAGGAGTTCATCCGGGAATATCCCGGGGATGCCCGGACCCATGCCGCACGGGAGCGAATCTCGGTGCTTTCGATGGCACGGCGGGAGTAGGACCATGCTTTCCAGCGCATGCGCAGGGATGGGGGCATTGTTTGGGGTTACGGATCAACTCCCGCGGCACCCTCGAGTGCAATGAATTGATTCCCCCGCTGTTCCTCTCCTTGTACAGGGTCTCGTCCGGCCCGGCGCTTCCGACTATTCAGGGTGCTAAGAATTCCTTGGGCTCTTTTTGGCCGGATGTGTGAATGTCCGACCCCCGTCCAGGGGTTTGCCTGCTCCATTCAAAACGTATCCCCGGGGTTACTCCGAATCGTTCCGCGAACCACTGCGCCATGCGTTTCTGCCTTTTCCGTTCCGCCCCTTCCCGTTGGTGAGGGTCGCTTCTCGGTGTATGGACAGGGCAACGCCACTGGGCCCGATGGCGTCGCCCAACTCGATCATCAGGGTATGCGCGGGGCGGACCTGGTAGGCTTTTTCGGGGCGGATGATCACCGTCTCGCCTTCCGGGAAACGGATCTTGAAATGGACGGGGGTTTCGCCCGGGTGTTCTCGGAGGATGCCTCGGATTTGGTCTAGGAGCCGGTCATCCGTCTTCGGGCTGGTCAGTTGCAGCGCGACCTCCCGGGTGAACCGGGCTGGCACGTCGGGCAGGGGATAAACTTCCTGGGCGATCATTCGCATCGTCTCGCCCTCCTCCTTGCGGACTTCCCCGCACACCATCACCGGTGCTTCCTCCGCGATGTGTGTGCCATAGGTTCGGAAGGCTTCCGGAAAGACAACCACCTCTGCGGCCCCGTCAAGATGTTCGAGCTGGAACGTGCACATCGGCTCCTTCGTTTTCCGGGTGAAGCGCTTTTGAAATTGTTCCACGAGCCCGCCGATGCGAGTCATTGTCCCGGACTCCAGCTCTTCCATGTGACCGGTGTCGGCCAGGTTGAAGTTGAACAGGATCCATTCGAATTCTTTGAGGGGGTGGCCCGATATGTAAAACCCGAGGAGTTCCTTTTCCCCCGACAATGTGACGTGCTGGGGCCAGGGCGGAAACTCGGGCAGTTCTTCCTCTTCACCCGACGACCCCGTCGAGTTCATCGTCTCGAACAGCGAGATCTGCCCCGCTGCGCGGTCCCGCTGGGCGCTGGCTGCGCGTCCCATGGCAAAATCAATATTCTCGAACAGGCGCCCCCGGCTCATACTGCAAAAGTCGAACGTTCCGCATTTGATCAAACTTTCAAGCGCCTTCCGGTTGCACGATTGGCTGTCCACGCGCGAGCAGAAGTCAAGCAGCCCGGCAAACGGCCCCGCTTTCTCACGTTCCTGGACGATCGCCTCCACGGCGCCGATTCCCACGTTTTTGATCCCCGCCATCCCAAAGCGGATCCCGGTTCCCACTGGCGTAAAGCGGACGCCGCTTTCGTTCATGTCGGGAGGAAGCACGGTCAACCCCATCGTGTGGGCTTCCGCGATGAACGTTGGAAGTTTGTCGGCGTTTCCCATCTCGCTGGACATCAGCGCGGCCATAAACTCCGCGGCGTGGTTGGACTTCAGGTAGGCGGTCTGGTAGGAGAGGATCGCGTAGGCTGCGCTGTGGGACTTGTTGAATCCGTATCCGGCGAATTGTTCGATGTCCGCAAATATCTTGGCCGCTTTTTTTTCCGGAATGGAGTGGGAGGTTTTGCACCCGCTGATGAACGACGCCTTCATCCGGACCATTTCATCCTGGATCTTCTTTCCCATGGCACGGCGCAGGATGTCGCCCTCGCCGAGGGAGAAGCCGGCGAGCACGTTTGCCGCCTGTTGGACTTGTTCCTGGTAGAGCATCACCCCGTAGGTTTCCTCGAGGATGGGCGCCAACAGCGGATGATCATAGCTGATTTTCACCTTGCCGTTTTTTCGGTTGATGAAATCGTCCAGCATGTTCATCGGGCCCGGGCGATACAGGGCGATCATGGCGATCAAGTCTTCGAACCGACTGAGACCGATCCGGCGAAGCAGGTCCCGCATTCCCCTGCTTTCCACCTGGAACACGCCGACGGTGTCTCCCCGGTTCAGGAGGTCGAATGTCTTTTCGTCATTCATGGGCAACTCGTCGAGATCAAGATCCACGCCGTGTGCCGCCTTGACATTGTCAACCGCCTCCTGAATCACGGTGAGGGTCTTCAGGCCGAGAAAGTCCATCTTGAGTAATCCGGTTTCCTCGAGCGGCTTCATTTCAAACTGGGTTACCGGTTCGTGGTTTTTATCCCGCGCGAGCGGAACCAGTTCTGTGAGAGGCTTCTCCCCGATGACAACTCCCGCCGCATGGGTGCCGGGATTACGCGGAAGCCCTTCCAGGACCTGGGCATAGCCCATGATGCGTTTTGCATTGGGGTCCGTCTCCGCCATGCGCTTGAACTCCGGATTTTGCTCCAGCGCCTTCTCCAGTGTCATATTTACATCGTCAGGCACCATTTTCGCGAGGCGGTCGCACTCTGCGAACGGGACTTCCAGCACCCGGCCGATATCGCGAATGACGGTCTTTGCGCCCAGAGTGCCGAAGGTGATGATCTGGGCCACGTTTTCACGGCCATAACGCTCCTTGACGTAGTCGATTACCTCGCCGCGGCGGGACTGGCAGAAATCGATGTCGAAGTCAGGGGGTGACACGCGTTCCGGGTTCAAGAAACGCTCGAAAATCAGGTTGTACTGAAGTGGATCGATGTTCGTAATGCCCAGGGCGTAGGCGAGGATGCTGCCTGCGCCGGATCCACGCCCGGGTCCCACGGGAATTCCCTGGTCCTGGGCGAACCGGACGAAGTCCCACACGACCAGGTAGTAGTTCACAAAGTGGGTCTTTTCGATGATCCCCAGTTCATAGGTGAACCGGTCCACGATCTTTTTTTCTTCCTCGTTACGGGGGTTGTGGATGTCCTCGACCCCGTAGCGGCGGTGCAATCCCTTGCCGCCCAGTTCGAGAAGGTACTGCTTCTGGGTGTATCCCTCGGGGACATCGTAATGCGGGAAGTGTAGTTCGCCGCCCAGGTCCAGCGTGACATTGCATCGCTCCGCGATTTCAAATGTGTTTTCGAGGGCCCCTGGCACATCCCCGAACATGCGCCGCATTTCCGCCCCGCTTTTCATGTAGAACTGGTCGCTGCCGTATTTCATGCGGTTCGGGTCGCTCATCACGGTGGATGTTTGCAGGCAGATCATGCAGTCGTGTGCTTCTGCGTCGTCCCGATTCAGGTAATGTACGTCGTTGCTGCAGACCAGCGGCAGGTCCAGCCGTTTTGCGATTTCCAGGATCCCCCGGTTCGCCGTGTGCTGCTCTTCCAGCCCATGGTTCTGTAGCTCGAGATAGAACCTTCCCGGCCCGAAGATGTCCGTGAATTCGCCTGCGGCCCGGGCCGCCCCATCGACGGTGCCCTGCACACAGGTTTCCGCAACCTCTCCCTTCAGGCAGGCTGAGAGGCCAATGATTCCTTCGGAATGGCTGGCCAGCATCTCCTTGTCGATGCGCGGCTTGTAGTAGAATCCTTCGAGGTGGGCGCTGGAGACCATCCGCTGGAGATTCGCGTACCCGGTTTCGTTCTCCGCCAGCAGGACCAGGTGGTTGGACTGGGAACCTCCAGGCCCGGTGCGGCGCTCGTGCATGCTGCCGTGGGCCATGTAGACTTCGCATCCCAGAATCGGCTTGATCCCGACGTCCCGGGCTTTTTTGTAGAAGTCGACGACCCCGTAGAGGACACCATGGTCGGTGATCGCGGTGGCCGTCATCCCGAACTCGGCGGCCTTTTTCATGACGTCCTTGATCCGGCAAGCGCCGTCCAGCAGGCTGTACCCCGTGTGGAAATGGAGATGGACGAAAGGTTCTTGTTCCGACACCGCGAAAATTCCCGTTTTGAACTGCCTCATCCGACCGCGACGTGGCTGGGGAACCATCTATACCGCACCGGTCCGCCCGTGCCAAGATAAGGAGGCTCCGGATTCGGGCTGAATGGACAAAAATCGCTTTGTGCAAAGATATGTGTAGACATTAACCGCATAGCTGTTGTAAACACCGCCCCGTTTTCCCGTCCCGTCCCGTTTGCGGGCATCCGCCCTCGTGCCCGAGGGTGGCTTCATACCGGGATTCGTTTCATGAACGAGCTAGAACGCACCAGAAATATAGGCATTTCCGCTCATATCGACAGCGGCAAGACGACCTTGACCGAGCGGATCCTGTTCTATGCGGGCAAGATCCACAAGATGGAGGAGGTCCGGGGCGGCGGCGACGGCGCAACCATGGATCACATGGAATTGGAGAAGGAGAAGGGGATCACCATTACCTCCGCCGCCACAACCGTGTCGTGGGGCGACTGCAAGATCAACATCATCGATACTCCTGGCCACGTTGATTTCACGGTGGAGGTCGAGCGTTCGCTCCGCGTGCTGGACGGGGCGATCCTCGTTCTCTGCTCCGTGGCGGGTGTTCAGTCCCAGTCTATTACGGTGGACCGCCAGATGAAGCGGTACAACGTGCCGCGGCTCGCGTTCATCAACAAGATGGACCGTGTCGGCGCCGATCCGGTTCGCGGCGTGCGGGACCTGCAGGAGAAACTGGGGCTCAACGCGGTGCTGATGCAAATCCCAATCGGGGCGGAAGCGGAGTTTTCCGGGGTGGTTGACCTCATCCGCATGGAGGCGATTTACAATGCGGGCGATCAAGGGGAGGAGGTCGTTCGCCGGGAGATTCCGGCCGACATGGTTTCCTTCGCGGAGCAGGCGCGCCATGACATGCTTGAGGCGTTGGCCCTGTTCGATGACGAACTGATGGAGAACTTCCTGGAAGACGGGGAGGTTGGGGAGGAGTTGATTCACCGGGCGACGCTTAAGGGGGTTCGAAGCCTCGAACTGGTGCCGGTTTTCTTGGGCACTGCAATCAAGAATGTGGGGATCCAGCCCCTCATGGATGCCATCGGGATGTACCTTCCTTCCCCGGTGGAGGCCGCGCCTGTGTTCGCCAAGTCCATCGGCCATGAAGAGGACGAAGTCGAATTGTATCCGGATCCGGACAAGCCGATGGTCTGCATGGCTTTCAAGCTCAGCGACGAAGACTATGGGCAACTGACCTACATCCGGATCTACCAAGGGACGGTCCACAAAGGGGATACCCTCATCAATTCCCGCACCGGCCGAAAGGTCAGGGTGGGCCGCCTCGTCCGGATGCATGCCAATGACCGGGAGAACATCGAGTCCGCATCGGCCGGAGACATCATTGCCATGATTGGCGTCGATTGCGCGTCCGGAGACACGTTTTGCCATGAAGGCGTTGATGTGACGCTGGAGTCGATGTACGTGCCGGATGCCGTGATCTCCTATTCCATCCAGCCGAAGGAGACGGCCATGGCGGAGCGGCAGGTGAAGGCGCTCACCCGGTTCATGAAGGAGGACCCCACATTTCACGTGCACACCGATGAAGATTCAGGGGAAACCATCATATCGGGCATGGGGGAATTGCATCTCGAAATCTACATCGAACGGATTCAGAGGGAATACGGCGTTGATCTTCTCGTGGGGCCGCCTCAGGTCAGTTACCGGGAAGCGATTGGCCGCCGCGTGGAGTTCGACTACACCCATCGCAAACAGCCGGGCGGCGCCGGCCAGTTTGCCAACGTGATTGGCGATATCGAACCGACGGGATTTGGCGCCGAAAACGAACCGTTCGAGTTTGAGAACCACGTCAAGGGCGGAAACATTCCGCAGGAGTACATTGCGTCGTGCGAAGCCGGGTTCAAGGACGCCATGGCCAAGGGGCCGCTGGCTGAGTTTCCTCTCGCGGGGGTAAAGGTGAATCTGCGTGACGGGAAACAGCATGAAGTCGACTCGAGCGACCTTGCGTTTCGAACCTGCTCCCGTACCGCGCTGCAGGAAGCCATTCGTGCTGCGGGCCCCTGCCTCCTGGAGCCGATTATGAAGGTGGAAGTGGAGACGCCAGTGGATTTTCAGGGCGGTGTGATCGGTGATCTCAGTTCACGCAGGGGAATCGTTTCCGGGATGGACACGAGGGAAGATTTGGCCGTTGTCGTTGCCAGCGTTCCCTTGGCTGAGATGTTCGGCTATGCCACAGCACTTCGCTCCAGTACCGCCGGCAAGGCCACCTATTCAATGGAATTCGAAAAATACGCCGTTTTGCCGAAAACGCAGCAGCATGAAGTAATCGAGGCCTGCGCCGCGGCTAAAAAACGCGACGCATTGAAAAATTGATGGCAGGGCAGACCGTTTCGTGTCGAAGGCGTGGCCACCGGGAGGGTGCCCAGGCTGACCGAGATCGGAATATTTTTCTGAAACCCACCGTTCCCTGGCCCTGAACCGATACAAGCACTCCGGTCCCTCCATGTTCTCAGCCTGGAGGTTCCCGGCCGATCCGGGCCAGGACTTCCTTTAAATCGTTCCAGACGTCTCGTTTGGCGTCCGGGTTACGCAGCAGGTACGCCGGGTGAAAGGTTGGCATCAGATCGATGCCGTTGAACTGATGCCACCGTCCGCGAAGCCCGGTGATCGACAGTCGTTCCTTGTCGAGCAGACCTTTCAGCGCGATTGCCCCGAGCGCCACGATCACTTTTGGTTTCAGGATCTTGATCTGCTCCTCGAGATAGGGCATGCAGGTTGCCATTTCGTCCGGATGCGGATTTCGGTTTCCGGGAGGCCGGCACTTAACCACATTCGCGATGAACACATCCTCCCGCCGGAATCCCATGGCCCCGATCATACGGGTCAGCAGTTTGCCCGCGTGCCCGACGAATGCAAGCCCCTGCCGGTCCTCGTCCGCCCCCGGCCCTTCCCCCACGAAGAGGATCTCGGGGGCGGTGGCTCCCTGTCCTGGAACGGTTTTCGTTCTGCCGTCGCACAATGCGCACGCCGTGCAGTTGGCGATCCGCCCGGCAATCTGCTCCAGCGTTTCCGGTGGATTCTCCGCCGCCGACAGTGCTTCGGCGGGCTGCATAGCCGGGGGCGGCTTCCGGTTCGGCTGCAGCGCTGGCCCGGTGGGGGCAGCGCGGATCGTTACCGCCGCGTCGACTTCGATTTCCTCTTCGCCGATTTCCTTGTGATAGCGGAGGTATTCAGCAAGGCCGTCGACCACGGCCTGAATGCCTCGGGCGGAACCAGAAGATGGCGAATCCCCGTTCATGAATCCCGGGAACATAGCCTTTCGCGACGGTTGAGACAAGGTTTCACAAAGCATCCCGGCCACCGGCCCCATCGTCGAAGTGCCCTGTCTTGTTCGCGACAACGTGTCACGGGGAATTCGAGAAGGAGGTGTGGAGTCGACCGTCGGGTCGCGGTCCCACCCCTAGCTCATCCGAGCTGCCGGATGACTGCCGCCATATCGTCGGGGAGGGGGGCGACAAAGGACAGGCTCCTGCCTGTCATCGGGTGGTCCAGTTCAATTTGCGATGCGTGCAGCATTTGGCGCGGGGCGCGGACGGTTCCGATATCCCGGCGTCCGCCATAGAGTGCGTCGCCGATAACCGGGTTGCCAATGTGGGACATGTGTAATCTGATCTGATGGGTCCGCCCCGTTTCAATCTGCACGTGGACCATCGATGAATTCCTGAGCGGGGTCTTCAGTTGATAGTGGCTGACGGCCGGTTTCCCGCGATTGGAGGACGTGCTCATTTTCTTGCGGTTCACCGGGTGTCGGCCGATGAGGGTGTCCACGGTCCCCCGGGGCGGATTCGGTGTTCCGTGCACGACGGCTTCGTACTCCTTCCGGATGGTCCTGCGGGTGAACTGGCGTTGCATCGATTGGAGAGATTCGTCATGTTTTGCAACCACCAAAATGCCGCTGGTGTCTTTGTCGATGCGGTGAACGATTCCGGGCCGCAACCCGCCACCGATGCCGCGTAGGTCCCGGCAATGGTGGAGCAACGCATGAACAAGGGTTCCTGTGGCGTGCCCCGGGGCTGGGTGCACAACCAAGCCTGGTGGCTTGTTAACGGCAAGAAGGTCGCCATCTTCGAAAAGGATGTCCAGCGGGATGTCTTCCGCGACGAGGCGCAGTGGTTCGGCAGCCGGGATCCGGTACTCGACAAGTTCGTTTCCGCGCAGTTCGTAACTCGGCTTTGCGGTTTTCCCGTCCACCCGCACGTCGCCCTCCCGAACCAGGGCCTGCCACCGGGTGCGCGAGGGCCCGGGGATGGTTTGGGTCAGCCAGTGGTCGAGCCGGAGGCCAGCGGCGGTCGATGGCACGGAATACTCAGCCATGGGCTGGCTCCTTGCTCCGGGGAAGGAATCTCCAGAGCAGGCACCCGGTGAGCAGCAGGGCAATGCTGATTTCCTGCGCCACGGTAAGGCCCAGCCACCTTGTGCGATCGTCTCCTCGCGTCATCTCGAAGAAGAACCGCCCGATGGGATACAAAATCAGGTAAAGTGCCACAACGTTTCCGTCCCGTTCCTTCTTCCCATGGTGTCGGACAAGCA
>CAZTAB010000605.1:0-1555 GCA_964611475.1 uncultured Verrucomicrobiota bacterium
GCGGGTCTGATCCCTTCGATTCGCAAACACCATAACCCGTTCGGCCTGATCCCGCTGGATGATGTTGATCAGAAGTGCGAATTTCTCGTCCGTGGTGACTACATAGAGACGCTGTTCAACCGAGTCGACTGCCACCTGTTCGGGCTCGATTTCAACCGATACCGCATCCCGCGTCCACTGGTCCGCCAGGCGTATGACGTCCTTGGTCAGGGTCGCGCTGAAAAACATTGTTTGTCGCTTTGATTTCTGCGGTGTGCTGTGAATGATTTGTCGCACGTCAGGAATGAACACCATATCGAGCATCCGGTCTGCTTCGTCGATCACGAGGATTTCGACCTGGCCAAGGTTCATATCCTGCCTCCGGCGGAAATCAAGCAGTCGCCCGGGAGTAGCCACGACGACATCGAGTTTGCGTTCCTTTATTTTGCGCCGTTGTTTTTCATAGTCCATTCCGCCAAAGACCGCCAGCAGCTCAATGTCCAGGTATTTCCCCAGGCCCCTGCCATCTTTTTCGATCTGCAGCGCCAGCTCGCGGGTCGGGGCGATGACCAGGGCGCGCGGTGTACCATTCCTTCTTTTTTCGGAAGGCGGATTGCGGAGTATGTGCGAAAAGATCGTGATCAGAAAAGCCGCGGTCTTTCCGGTTCCTGTCTGGGCTCGTCCCATCGCGTCGTAACCCTTCAGCGTCGATGGCAGGATCTGCGCCTGGATCGGCATACAGTATTGAAAATCAAGATCAGCGATTGCATGGAGGATCTCCGAGGGGATGTCCAGATCCTGAAACCTGGCCTTGCCCTCCTCGGGTGGAACGGTAAAGGAACTCGGATCCCATCCTGCGTGTGCTTCCGCGCCGCATACCTGGGGTTCCTTGTTCTTTGGCGGAGGCCGCCGCCGGCGAGATCGAGAAGAACCCGCCCTGGAGCCTGTCTTCCGTTCGTCCCCTGCCTGTTTCTCTTCCTGGGTCGACGGCTTCTCGCGGGCGGACGATTCGGAAGGCTTCCTTGACCGCGGACGCCGGGAAGTGGATTTGTCCTGTGCCTGTTTTGCCGGGTTTTCTGGTTCGGGGCGCTTAGCTGTCCTGGCACCACTAGCCGACCCGGATTCCGGGCTCGTCCCGGACTCTGGTTGGGCGGATTCCGAGGTCCCAGGAGGGGACTCCCGCTCCTTTTTCTGCGGCGAGCGATTCAGCTTCTCGCGAATACTTTTAATAATGAATTTAACCAAGCAGGTTCCTGTCCTCTGTGGAACTTCGGGAAATCCGGTTCTTTACGGTTGCAGGGGGATACGTGGCGTATCAAGTCCCCTATCCGGCTCAGACTTAATCTGATACTGCACAAGTCTTGGGTCCAAGGCAAGGATGGAAATCAAAAAGGGTCATTCTTGCGCCACGCGTGCCGATTGGACCAGAATTCGGACGTCCTGGCGTATAACGGTCTCGTTGTGGAACGGCCCAAACCGGGTGGAGGAATATGCGGTTTGGTCTGGTTCGATCCGTTCGGGAATGCTCAGCAGCTGTTGTACCACATTTTGCCCGCGTTTGTTTCGCACCTCCACG
>CAZTAB010000606.1:0-4325 GCA_964611475.1 uncultured Verrucomicrobiota bacterium
GTCTGTGTCGACCGCACCATTTCAGCGACCTGCCCCAGCGGCATGACGATCCTTCCGAGAATATCGCCGGGCCGAAGCATGTCTCCAATTTCCCTTTCGGGTTCATAGTACCCGGCGATTTGCGCATTGTAATTGATTTGCATGTATCCCGCATTCGGACGGTCATCTTCCACGACATGCTCCACGCGGGACGGCGGCGGACTCTTTTCCACCATGCCAAGTTCTGCCATAACGTTCAGGCATCCCATTACATATTCTTCGACGCCTTTCGGGTGGCAGCCGCCGCCGCCGCCCCATTCGGCGTAAATCGCCGGGGTTCCGGCGTCGCGGGCGATCGACAGGGAGCGTCCTTCGAGATTTGGATTGGTGCCCCAGATAATGGGCAGGTTGAATGCGCGAGCCATTCGGCGCTGGGTTTCGAGAATTGCCGGATCGCGGTGCAGGGTGTAGCCGCTCATCGGGAGAATGCGCATGGCGAGTCCACCAGTGTGGAGATCGATATAGTAGTCCGCGGATTCTATCAGCTTTGCCCCCGCGTCGCCCACGCGTTCGGACACGGATCCTTCCGGGTTCCCGGGGAAGATTCGGGCAAGATCCAACCCATCCGGCCCGGTACGGGAAGAATTTTCGAACGCGGACTCGTTCATCACCGGCGCGAGTGTTACGCTGCCGACAAGAGTCTCGGGGGTGATTTGCGAGATCAGGCGGCGAATCGCGGCCATGGGCTCGTACTCGTCCCCGTGCACGCCGCCCGAAACGAGCAGGTGCGGCCCCCCTTTTGTTCCCGTGAGGGTCGTTTTTTCGATTGGGTGTGTCGGCATCTTATTTCCGCAACATCAGCATCCATATTGTGACCCCCCGAAGGAATTAAGTCACGACTTCAGAGTCCAGGAGGGATTTCCCTTGCTTTGGATGGTCACGCGGGGTGTCCGTCGGGTTTTCCTTTTGCACCGCATTCGCCTCCGTGGCAGAGTAAGCTCATGCAGTTCGGCGGATATTACTCGTCCCGGCCCCTCTTTTACATCGGCAGGGTTCCGATGGATCTCACGCTGACACTGATTGCCGCACATATCATTACGGCACTGCTGTACATGATCTTGATTGGTTCTGGGCGAGGAGAATATATCGAGCGTTTTATATTCTCTCTTGAAGGGATCTGTTCGAGAGGGGGGATATGGGTCTTTGTGACCTATGTGTTCGTCCACGAAGTTTCTCTCTGGTTTGCCGTCGAGATGTTGGTGTTTTACTGGTTCGGGCGGCCCATCGAACAGTTTCTGGGCACCAGGGGGTTCGCTTGGTTCTATGGCACGCTGGTTCTTTTCCCGGCCCTCGTCATGTTTTTTCTGAGTGCCTGGTTTCCGGGGTTTACGCTGGCGGGATTGAATCCGATCCATTTTGTGGTACTGGTCGGGTTTGCGATGATCCAACCCAATGCCCTGCTGCTTTTTGGGATCAAAGTGAAATGGTTCGCGATCGTGATAATGCTGGTCTACCTGATCGAGTACCTTGCCGCGCGCCAGTGGGATGAGCTTACGTTTTTCATCGTGTCGCTGGGTGCGGCCTTTTTCCTGTTGCACCGTAGAGCCGCCCAAGGCCCCCGGGTGATTACAGCATGGTTGAGCGACAAAACCGGGCTCGGTGCCACCCGCATGCGCGCCAGATCCCAGGAGAAGCGCGCTATCCGCACCCGTGAAACCGCTGAACGGAAGGAACAGGAAGTCGACGCGATCCTCGACAAGATCTCTGAAGAGGGGCTGAACAGCCTGACGGAGCGGGAGCGGGAGATTTTGCGGAAAGTGGGAAAGAGGGGGAGACCGTAGTGCGGAATGATGGGTCTACAGTAGATCGAGAACAGCGGTTGGAATGACGAAGTGCTACGCCAAGAATCGGACATTTGACATTCAAGCTTCTATCGTCATTCGTCTTCAGCTTTCCCTCGACTTACTGTTTTAATTTTTCCGCTCTGGCCTTCGCTTTTTTGTGGTTTTTCGGGTTGAGGTCCATGTGTAGGTCGGCGATGAGCTCTGCAGTCTGTTTGTTGTAGCGGGAAGCAAGACACCCCCGGGCGAACGATTCGATCAGGTCTTTGGGCAACCCGTCTCCGTTGTAATAGGCCCGTCCGAGGCGGTACTGGGCGATGGCCAAGCCTTGGCTTGCCGAGCTTTCAAGCCACTTCGCGCCGGCTTCCGGGTCCGGTCCATGTACCCGCGCGTTACGAATCCCAGTCAGGTCAAAAGCAAATCCAGGTCTTCGCGTGTGAGGTCCCGGATGAGGCTGTTGTCCGCCGTGATGATGGCGTCGGCCAGATCGCGTTTGGTTTTCTGAAGTTCGATGACCTTTTCCTCCACGGTGTTTCGCGCGATCAGGCGGTAGGCGAATACGCGGCGGGTTTGCCCGATGCGGTGGGCCCGGTCGATGGCCTGCGCTTCGACAGCCGGGTTCCACCATGGATCGAGGAGAAACACGTACTCGGCTGCCGTCAAATTGAGACCCAGGCCTCCGGCTTTCAGGCTGATGAGAAAAAGTTTGCAATCGTCGTTATTCTGAAATCGATCCACCCGCTCCTGGCGTTTTCGAGTGCGGCCATCGAGGTATTCATATGAAATTCCGGTTTTGTCCAGTTGTTTGCGCACGATCTTGAGGAAGCTGGTGAACTGGGAGAACACAAGTGCTTTGTGTCCTTCGTCTGCGACCTCGGTTAATCTTGGAATCAGAAGGTCGAGTTTTGCGCTCTCCTCGCCGACCCGTTGTGCATCGATCAATCCCTGGTGACACGCGGCCTGCCGCAAGCGAAGGAGTGCTTCGAGCACGTGAATCTTCGAACGATTGATTCCTTCGCTTTCTACCCGTTTCCGCAATGACTTCCGGAAATGCTTCCGCAACTCGTCGTAGTACTTCCGCTGGGCGGTGGGCATGTCGCAATACAGAGTTTCCTCCATCCGCTGGGGGAGATCTTTTGCGACCTGTGACTTGCTGCGGCGGAGGATGAAAGGGCGCAGCGCCCTCCGCAACATTTCCCGCGCGTGTTCGTCAGATGTACGGGGATCTCCGGCGAAGAGCCGGAAAATGTTTGCCGTGCCGAGCATACCAGGGTTCAGGAAATCGAAGAGGCTCCAAAGTTCTCCGAGATGGTTCTCGATGGGCGTACCGCTGAGGGCGAGCCGGAATCGCGCGCGGAGAAGGCGGGTCGCCTTGGACGCCTGCGTTTTCTCGTTTTTGATTGCCTGGGCCTCGTCGAGAACCGCGTACTCCCATTCGATGTCTTTCAGGAAGCCAATGTCCCGCCTCATCGTTCCGAATGAGGTGATGACGATGTCATGGCGAACCAGGTACTGGGCATCACGGATCCGCTGAATGCCCGCGTGTTCCAGGACGTTCAGGTGCGGCGTGAATCGTTCCGCTTCCCGACGCCAGTTGAAGAGCAGGGAGCTGGGCACGACCACAAGAGACGATCGTCGGGAGGATTCGTTTTCTCCTTTGCCGTGATGAGAGGAGAGCAGGGCCAAGACCTGGACGGTTTTCCCAAGCCCCATGTCGTCGGCCAGACAACCTCCGAAGCTGAATTTCCTGAGGAAAACCAGCCACCCCAACCCTTCTTCCTGGTACGTGCGCAACTGTCCCGTGAAGCGCGCATTGGATTTTATGGGTTTGACGCTCGTGAAGCTCGCCAGTTCGTCGCGCATTTTTTGGAATGTTTCATCGCATGTTGCCTGCGGCTGTGCGGCCAGGAGTGCGTCGAGGAATCCCGCCTGGGTTGGGCGAAAGCGGATGTGATCGTCCTCGATGGTTCCCATTCCTGCCATGCCGGCGAATTGCTGCAACCACTCCTCTGGCAGTACGCCAAGGGATCCGTCCCCCAGGGTGATTGTCCGCTCGCCCTTCTGCAGTGCCTTGAGCAGCGTGGGCAGGTCCATCGACTCACCTTCGAAATCGCAGCCTCCCCGCAGTTCGAACCAATCGATTCCACTGCTGACTCCCATCTTGATTTCGCCGGGGCTCCGGTACAGCTTTCCCTCCGCCTTGATCCGCCAGCCCTGGCGGAGGAGGGCCCACACCGCATCCGAGAATTTTGCAGATGCTATTTCATAGGGATGGTCGGGCATGTCCTGCACGCGCTTCGCGGGACGGATCCCTATTTCGACTAGGTGCTGAATCGCCGCTGCTTCCGACTCCTCGTGACGCAGAAGAAATTTGTAGTCGTTCTTTTCGAACAGGCCATGCACCGGATCCGTGGAGGCGATAGAATGTCCCTGGTATCCGAAGCATATTGAGGCTCGCAGGATCTGGGGGGACGATTGATGGCCATGTTTTACCATCAGCTCCGG
>CAZTAB010000607.1:0-6141 GCA_964611475.1 uncultured Verrucomicrobiota bacterium
CACCATCCTAGAACGAAAAGATAAGGCTCCTTACCAGAGTATGAAATAGCAAAGGGGTGACTAAAATATTCACAGCACCGGTATGTATGAAATACACATTTTCTACCAGGGGCGTAGGCCCGGAAGTCTAACTTTCCGGCGTGCCCGCGCCATCGATATAGTTCGCCGTGACGGTCATTGCTTTTCCGACGTCAGCCTGAGTCAGCGTGTAGGTGGTCTCTGTTGCCCCGGGTATCGGAGAACCAGCACGGTTCCACTGGTAACTGATCACCCCGAGGCCATCTACGTCAGCCAAGTTGTTTTCGACTGTGAGGACTTCATCTTCCCTCGCCGTGCCAAACATGAAGACCAAGCCGGTGGGGGGATTGTTGGCATGGGCAGGCACCGTAATGCCGACTTGTATAGAAAGAATGAGACAGGTGATAAGAAAAGGCAAAGATTGGAGCTGCCTGAACAAGGCATACCCCGTCACCGACACAAACCCACTACGACTTAATCTAAGGTACGACGAGGCTTTATTTTCTAGCACAGTTGTCCCCCTGAAACTGCGCGTGATCTGGCATATCAGGGACTGTATTGTCAAGCACACCCCGCCCCACCCCACGCACACTTTCTACTTTAAACTGACAACCCTGATCGAGGGCGCCGGAGTGAGCCAGACCCTCACGCTGCCCGAGGGCAAGCGGTTCTACCGCTTCGCTCACTGAGCCGAAAGAGAGACGGGGCACTCCCCCCTCTTGTTTCCCCTTTCCACAGCCTCAAGGAGGCCGGCAACGTGCAGATAAAATTCAACCTCTTCGCGTCTGCGGACATGAATTTCTTCGAACCCATCACCGAGAACCCAGAATCGGCATCCGTGGTCGGCGGCAGCATCTGCCTGGAGTTTGCGCCTGCCGACGATGCAGCCTTCTTCCATTTCGGTGTGGAGTCCTTCCCCCACCCCGCGTCGTGTTGACAGGGGTTGAACCCTGCCTTACGGCTGGCGGGCTACAAGCACGGCTTTTGCTTCCCACCTGCAACCGCGGGCCAGACAAGGACGGGACACCATTGGCAGGATGCTCATGACCCGCTTGCCACCCGCGACCCGGTGGGGTACGCTGCACGAGGATCAGGGAAGGGTCGTATCTCGAAGAAAATCATAGAAGAATCGCCGGCACAGGTGCCCATGCGGTCCGTGGGGCCGGTGTGCATCACCGGACCGGTGCTGGACGAAGAGGTGATGGTTCCGCTGGCGACATACGAGTCGCCGTTGTGGCCCTCCGTGCAGCGGGGGGCCCGCGTAACGGCGCAGGCGGGAGGCATTCGAACCGTCATCCACGACGACCGCATGTCTCGGTCCGTCCTCTTCGAGGCGCCGGACAACGAGACAGCCTCCCACACCGTCCACGAGATTCGAATCCGCAAGGAGGAACTGGCGGCGGCGGCCGAGGCGGGCAGCTGCTACACCACGTTCCTGAATCTGAACGATCAGGTGGTCGGAAATCTTGTTTTCCTCCGCCTGGAGATGCAGACGGGCGACGCCTCTGGGCACAACATGGTCACCGCTGGAGCGGACCGTGTCGTGCGATGGGTCCTCGAGACCTTTCCCTCCCTTGCCTACGTCTCGGTCTCGGCAAACTACTGCAGCGACAAGAAACCGACCGCCGTCAACGCCATCCTCGGGCGGGGAAAATCAGTCATCGCCGAAGCAGTGATCCCTGGCGAGGTGTGCTCAAGGTTCCTGAAAACGACCCCACAGCAGATCGTGGATCTAAACATCCGCAAGAATCTCGTCGGCACACTGATCGCGGGTGGAGTCGGAACAGCCAACGCCCACTACGCGAACATCCTGCTCGGCTTCTACCTCGCCACCGGCCAGGACGCCGCAAACATCGTGGAAGGCTCGCAGGGAATCACCCATGCAACGATCCGAGATGCCGCCCTTTATTTTTCCTGTACAATTCCCAACGTCATTGTCGGAACGGTTGGAGCAGGCAAGAACCTTCCCTTCGTTGCCGAAAACCTGAAGCGGCTCGGATGCGACGCCGACCGCCCATCTGGGGAGAATGCGCGGCGGCTTGCCGCCATCTGCGGGGCAGCGGTCCTGTGCGGGGAACTTTCCCTGCTTGCGGCACTTACGAACCAGGGCGAGTTGATGAGAGCCCACACCCGGCTGGAGCGCGGATGACAAACCCCGTCAATGAGCGGAAGATCCAGCATATTCGGATTATTGAATCGGACGGGAAAGTGGACCGAAAGATGTTTTACTTCGACACCATCCGCCTCCGCCACCGCGCCCTTCCCGAACTCGACCTTGCATCCATCGATCCCTCGACCCGGTTTCTTGGCAAGGACCTCTCCTTTCCGCTTTTGATTTCTTCCATGACGGGTGGAAACCACGAGTTGATACGCACGATCAACCGGAACCTGGCCATTGCGGCGGAACGCGCGGGCGTGGCCATGGGGGTGGGATCACAGCGGGTGATGTTTAACAGCCCCGGAGCGCGCGCAAGTTTTGAGATCCGGCAACACGCACCCAACGCTCTTCTTTTTTCCAACATTGGCGCGGTGCAACTGAACCACGGATTTGGTGTGGAGGCATGCCGGGAGGCAACCGATGTGCTCGACGCCGACGGCCTCTATCTGCACCTAAATCCCCTGCAGGAGGCAGTGCAGCCCGAAGGCGACACGAACTTCAGCGGACTCTCGGGAAAGATCATCGCTGTCGCCGAATCGCTGGACGTTCCGGTCATCCTGAAGGAAGTGGGGGCTGGAATCTCCCGCGAAGATGCGGCCCTGTTTCTGGGCAGCGCGGTCAAGCACATCGATGTCGCCGGTTCCGGGGGCACGTCCTGGAGCCGGATCGAGAATCACCGGAGTGACACAAGCGAAGAGGGACTCGGTATTGTTTTTCAGGATTGGGGCGTTCCTACACCCACCGCCCTCTGCGAATTGGCACCGCTCCGGGACGAATTCACCCTGATTGCCTCGGGTGGAATTCGTTCCGGAATCGACATGGTGAAGGCGATGATTCTCGGCGCATCGCTCTGCGGCCTTGCGTCCCCCTTTCTGAAACCGGCAACCGAGTCCCCGGAAGCGGTCCTGGCCGTCGTCGAGCGATTGAAGCGCGAGTTCGTCACCGCGATGTTCCTGCTGGGCACGGATCGGATCGACGGGCTTCACAGGAATGAAGCACTCATTCTTTCCGACCATGAGAGCGACGGCCGCCGCACCGGGTAAAGTGATTCTATCCGGGGAGCATGCCGTGGTCTACGGCAAACCCGCGCTGGTCACTGCTGTCGCATCGTTCGCCCGCTGCCAGGTCGTGACGGAAGCCGCGACAAGCCTGACGTTCCAGTCCGATTCGTTTCCGGACACAACCTGGTCCGCCGACGAATTGCGCATGGAGTACAGCTCGGCACTGGATCGATGGAAGCAATTCGAGGCCGGCCGATTGGAAATCACCGATGTCCTTTCCGGGGATCATTTCCTTCCTCCCCTCTGCTGGGCGGAGCTCGACGCGGCTTTCCCCGGTCGCCTTTCCCAAACCGTGTCGGTGCGGATTACTTCCGAGTTGCCTCCGGGCGGCGGAATGGGTTCGTCCGCAGCCGTTTGCACAGCCACCCTTTTCGCGCTGGCGACCGCCTCATGCGTCGAGGCTGCCCCCTCGAAGTTGTTCGAAATGTGCCTGCAACTCGAATGCTTCCAGCATGGAACACCCAGTGGAGCCGACCCGTACATCGCGGTGCACGGCGGGTGCTTGCTCTTCAAGAATCGCGGACCCGCGAGGCCGGCGGGAGCACCTGCCGTCCCGCTGCACCTTGTGCACACCGGGCGGCCAGAAGCAACCACCGGTGAAGCCGTCTCGCAGGTTCGCTCCACCCACGGCGGAAGCGACATCTGGAGCGAATTCGAGTCGACAACCCTGAAACTCGCGGCGGCAATGACCCTGGGAGACCTGCCCGGGTCCATCCGGACGATCCGCCACAATCACCGCCTGCTTGCGGAAATCGGCATCGTGCCAGACCGGGTGCGCGCGTTCATCCACGGCGTGGAGGCAACCGGAGGCGCGGCAAAAATCAGCGGCGCGGGGTCGGTTCGAGGCGAATCCGGCGGCGTCGTTCTTGTCTGCGCGGAACAGCCGCCCAGGTACCTGTGCAAGCAATTCGGATACACAACCACCCCCCTGGAGACCGAACCCGATGGCGTCCGCATCCTCGGTGACAGCTAGCGCCCCCGGCACGGTCATGTTGATCGGCGAGCACGCCGTGCTGCACGGACGGCGCGCACTGGTTTGTGCCGTCGATTACCGCATCACGGTCACCCTGACCCCGCGTGCGGACCGGGAACTCCGGATGGCCTCGGAACTCGGGCGACACCAAACGACGCTCGACAACATACAGGATACGAACGCATTTCGCTTCGTGACCGGCGTATTTCGGGAGCGAGGGAACGACCTCGGACATGGTTTTGACGTACGCATCGACTCGGATTTCTCTTCCACCATCGGCCTGGGATCCTCTGCGGCAGTGACCGTTGCCTCCGCGATGGCAATCGATGGGTATCTCGGCACGAGGCCGGGAGAGGATGAGTTGCACGCCCGGTGCCTTCGCGTAATTCGGGACATTCAGGGACGGGGATCCGGCGCAGACCTGGCTGCGTCCATCCAGGGAGGCGTGATAATTTACCGGGCAACTCCATACTCGTCGGAAAGCCTTGGGGCACGCCCGCCCCTGGTTCTCGTCTACTCCGGTCACAAGACGCCCACACCGGAAGTCATTCGGATCGAGGAAAACAATCGTGCTGGAGATCCAGCCCGGTTTGATATGATCTTTGATGAAATGGACCACTCCATCGACACGGCAGCCAAAGCCATCCGACAGGAAAACTGGAAGCTCTTCGGCCGACTACTCGCGGAAAACCAGCTTCGCATGGAGGCCCTGGGCGTCCATGACGAAGCACTCGATGAGATTATATCCGGGTTGCGGAATGCCCCGGGCATATACGGTGCAAAAATTTCCGGATCGGGGCTGGGTGATTGCGTGGTGGCGGCAGGACAAGGCGTCTCTCCGGACATGCCGTATCCAGTGATCCCCGTATCCGTGTGCCAGGAGGGCGTGCGGCTTGAATAAGGGGGATCTTGTACGTGGAATACTGGCGAAACGAAGCCGGAAGATCTCGGTCGCGGGAAAGGCGGCGGCAGCGGCTAACATCGCGCTGTGCAAGTACTGGGGCAAACGCAACCAGGAGTTGAATCTGCCGACCACCTCGAGCCTTTCGATTTCCCTGGGATCCCTCGGCACCCAGACTGCGGTGGAGCCGGCGGAGAAGGACCGGATTCTCTTCAACGGCGAGACGATTTCTGCCGAACATCCCCTGGCAACCCGCCTTCTAGATTTCATCCGGATGCTCTGCGGAAAACAGGATACCGGAATCCTGGTGAATACCAAAAATTCCATCGCCACCGGAGCGGGGCTTGCCTCGTCCGCCTCAGGATTCGCCGCCCTGGTGAAAGCGCTGGACCTCGCGTGCGGCTGGCACCTTCCGCCCCGCGACTTGTCGATCCTGGCCAGGCTCGGCAGCGGCAGTGCCACGCGATCAGTTTTCGACGGTTTTGTCCAGTGGCATCGCGGAGCGCGTGAGGACGGATTGGACAGTTTTGCAGAGCCGCTTCCTCATGCGTGGCGGGAATTGCGCGTGGGGATCCTGACCGTCCTGGATACCGAGAAACCCGTGGGATCCACGACAGCAATGAATCGGACGACAAAGACTTCACCGCTTTATCAGGCGTGGCCGGACAAAGTGGCGCGCGATCTGCCTGTACTGCTGGATGCAATTGAAAACCGGGACTTCCAAACCTTGGGCGAGACCGCGGAGTCCAACGCCTTGTCAATGCACGCAACAATGATCGCAGCCAAGCCGCCGGTAATGTACTGGCAGCCCGAATCCGTCGCCTGGATGCACCGCATCTGGAACGCGCGAGCAAATGGCCTTCCCCTTTATTTCACCATGGACGCAGGTCCGAACATCAAACTTCTGTTCCTGAAGAAGATGGAAGCGGACGTGCTGAACCTGGCACCCCACACGGAAGTGGTTGATCCCTGGGCGGCGCACCTGTAGCGGGAACCCTGGCCCCGGGGTTAAATATGCCGGACGCCCGCT
>CAZTAB010000608.1:0-22041 GCA_964611475.1 uncultured Verrucomicrobiota bacterium
CCCCAATCCGCCCCCGGTCACGAATGCGTACAGTGCCTGCATTAACTGGAATGCATCGCCACTGGAATATTTTTCGGGATCGAGAAACGCAAGGACCCGGGTTCTTCGCTCCGGCTCCTGAGCAATCAGCAGCGCCATGGCACAGAAACCGGCGAACCCCGCAATCAGGAGGTACCCGATCCGGGTGCCGCCCACGAACATGACAGCCAGGCCCACGCCCCCGATGAGCATAGTAGTTCCGAAATCGGGCTCCAGGATGATGAGCACTGCGAACACGGCCAAGAAACAAAGGGGAATGATCAGGCCGCGCCGAAAAGATCCCGCATCACGCTGGACCTTCGACATCCACCAAGCGATCAAAATGACGCACGAGAGCTTGGCCAGTTCCGACGGCTGAAAGTTCACCGGGCCGAAGCTGAGCCACCTCCGCGCGCCTCCCGCCATCACCCCGACCCCCGGCATGATCGCCATCACGAGCAACACCACGCTGAATAACGCCAAAGGTACCGCAAAAACCCGGTATACCTGGTAGTCAATCCGGCTGGTGATCAACAATGCCGTCAGCGCCAGACCGATCCATATCAACTGGCGCTTCAGATAGAAAAACGCGTCACCATGCTTTTCGACTCCAAGCACGCCACTCGTGCTATAGAGCATGATCACGCCCAGCGTGATCAGGATCAGCACGATAAAGAGAAGAATCGAAGACGCAGTCGGTCGCCACATGACACATCCTGGAAAAGCCGGAACCGTCGCCAAGCCCACACGGTTCTCTGCATCGAAAGGTTCCGCGCAACTTCAGAAATCGAGACAGCTCAAAGCGCCGACGGTGGAATCATGACCGGTTGTTCCGGTTCCAGTTCCTGCCCGTCGACAAGATTATTGATGCGCAGCAGCTCTTCCTTGCTCACGATAAAGAGCTTCGCGATGTCGTCAATCGTATCGCCCGGCTGGGCCTGGTACACGATCGGCTGTTCCTGATCGGACAGGACCGAGTCGACAGGCGCCGGAGTGCTCGCCTCTTCCGCTAGATCCGGCTTGATTGACGGGTTCTCACCCTCCGGAGCCGGAGCATCGTCGGGAACAAGGACATCGGAGATCGCCGAGTCCAGGTCCTCTCCTGGCAGGGCGCCGGTCCCGACCGGACCGGAATCAGTGGTGTCCTGGGCAAGATCGGCCACCTCCGGCTCACCGGACACGGTCGGCACGACCAAGGACTGCCCGACGAGGATTCGGTCGGATGCCAACGCGTTGGCATCCTTGATCGCGGAAACGGTCACCCCGAATTTCTTCCCGATATGCGACAGGGTGTCACCGCTCTGCACAATGTACTTGCTTCCATCCGGGAGCGGAGAACCGCCCGTCTCGGTCTTCACGGGAGGAGTGCTCCGTAGCGCCACAGGCAGGGCACCGGCGTCCAGATTCGAAGCATAACTCGGAATTTTCAGTTTCTGACCGGCGTAAACGACATCGATTTTCTCGATGCCGTTGAACGCTGCGAGCTGCCGAGTGCCGAGGCCAAAGTGCCTCGCAACATGCGAGAGCGTCTGCCCTTGCTTGAGCGTGTAGGTCCTCGCGGTTTCGACTGCCGGCACCAGTTCCTCCTCCAAGGGAAGAGGTTTGAGCTCGATCTTCGGAGCTATCGCGATACGCTCCGCCGGCATGGGGGGCGCAGGAGGCGGCGGGACATCCTCATACGATTTGATCTTCGCCCGCCGGTCCAATGTGGTGGAACTGCATCCTTGCATCAGTACCAGGAAACAAAGCCCTGTAAGATGTAGTGCCGCGACAATCCCCACCAGCGCAGGTGCCCTCATATTTTCTTCTCCTTTTGCTCCGTCGGTTCGGACCTTATCGTACAGAATTACCCGCTGCTGTCCACGTGTTTCCTTCACTCTTTGCCTGCCGGGGCGGTTTCCCTCGCCCATCCGTCAATGAGTTTTCTAAAGTGCCTCCCACGCGCTGCATAGCTATCAAACTGGTCGAAGCTGGCGCACCCGGGCGAGAGCAGGACGGTGTCTCCCGGTCGCGCCTCGCGGACCGCACCCGCGAAAGCTTCCTCGAGCGTGTCGGTGACCGTCACCGGGACGGATCCACGCCAAGCGGAGGCGAGGCGCTCTGCGTCGCGGCCCATCACGAACGCGGCTTTCGCCTTTTCCTCCAGCCGCTCAGCAAGAAATGACAGCGTCTTCTCCTTCGAGATGCCCCCCGCAATTAGTCGTACCGGTCCGGAACACCGTTCGAGTGCCGCCGCGGTAGAACTCAGCGTGGTCGACTTCGAATCGTTGATGAAAGTCACGCCCTCCCAGACACCTACGGTTTCCATCCGATGCGGAAGGAACGTGAATTCAGGCAAGGAACCGACCACATCCACCGGTTCGATACCCAGATCCGCGGCTACGGCAACCGCCGCCGCCAGCGTGTGCCCCATGATCCGGTTCCGAAATCTCCCATCGGCCACGAAAACAACACGACGTCCATTCCGGCAGATAAATCCGTCGAGATATGAACAGTCTGCCCCCAAATCGGTCCCGAACGTCTCCCACCTCCCCGGGAATTCGACTCGGCGGCAGATCTCATCGAGGAGAGGTGTTGGCACGATACCCAGATCCGTTTCCGCCGCCGCGCCGAAAATCCTGGCCTTGGTGTCAAGATACGTCTCCATTGTGCCGTGTCGATCCAGATGGTTCGGCTGTAGGTTCAGAAGGACCGAAATCTCCGAGCGGAATGCCGCGACATGCTCCAGCTGGAACGAACTGACCTCCACGACAAGCCAATCCACGTCCTCCCCCGCAACCCGGCATAAAGGCGGCCCGCAATTCCCCCCCTCAATGGCGCGCACTCCGTGACACGTCAAGATGTGCCTGATCAAGCGCACCAGGGTGCTTTTACCGTTCGAGCCAGTAACCGAGATCATCTTTGACTTTCTCAGGGTCCAACCCAACTCCAACTCCGAAACAACGGGAACATTCTCCCGCTCCAGGTGACACAGCCAGGGATGATCCACCGGAAAGCCCGGGCTGACGATCGATCGAACCCACCGTCGACACGGTATGCTGGACGCGCCGGACACCACGCCAATCCCCCAATCACGCAATTCCGCCTCCCGGGCCGGATCGACCGCCCCTTCGTCCAGCACCGTAACATCCCCACCCTCCTCCCGCAGGCAGACAGCTGCAGCACAGCCGCTTTCCCCTGCTCCGAGAACGAGAACCTGTTCCGTGGACTGCTTCATCGCAATTTCAATGTTGCGACCCCCACCAGGGCGCAAATGATCGAGAGGATCCAGAACCGGGTCGTGATCATGGTTTCAATAACCTCGACATCCCGCCCTTCCTGCTCCGCGCGTGCCTTTTCAAGCATTTCGAAATGATGGTGGATGGGAGCCATGCGAAATACGCGGCGGCCAGTCAACCTGAACGAAGCCACCTGGACCAGGACGCTGATCGCTTCGGCAACAAATACACCACCAACGATGATCAGCACCAGTTCCTGCTTGATCGCGATCGCCACGGCGGCAATTGCGCCTCCGAGCGCCAGACTCCCCGTATCTCCCATAAACACCCTGGCTGGGTGACAGTTGAACCACAAAAACCCGAGGCAGCCTCCCAGGAGCGCTCCGCAGAACACCGCCAGTTCGCTGCTTTGCGGAATAAACGGAACCTGCAGATACTCGGCGAACCCGTAGTGTCCGGCGGCATATGCCATCACCAGATAAGCAAGGGCTACCGATCCGGAACAACCGACGGCCAGTCCATCGAGACCATCCGTAAGATTCACGGCGTTCGTCGCCCCCACCACGACAACAAAGAAAAACGCGAACGTGAGGGGAATGCCCATGTTCTCGAACAGCGCAACCTTCAGAAACGGAACCATGAGCTTGTGGACATTCTCCGATGCGTGGTCCATTGTCATCAGGTAAAACATCATCACCAGCACCCAGAGTGTCTGCAGGGCAAGCTTTCCGCGCTTGCTGAGCCCCTGGGAATCCTGCCGCTTGATCTTCAGGAAATCGTCCAGAAACCCAACCATGCCCATATAGGACATCGTGGTGATCGCGAGAATCACGTATCCGTTCGTGGGGATCGCCCACAAAAGGGTGGATGAACCCACGGAAAAGATGATGAGAAATCCTCCCATGGTCGGGGTCCCCGCCTTCCTTCCATGAAACGTCTCGTGCAGCGATTCAACATGCTCCCTGCGCACCTGCTGCCCAAGCTTGAGGCGCCGGAGCCATCGAATCATGCCCGGGCCGAGGACCAGGCTAACTACAAACGCGGTCCCGGCCGCGGCGAAGGATCGAACCGTCACATATTGAAATACCCGCAAAGGGGAAAACAACTCTTCCAGTTCGCTGAGGTAATAGAACAACTCCCTGCTACTCCTTGTGAGATCGCCGCGAGACGAACTCCTTTACGGCCTCGTCCAAGCGTTCCGCCCGCGACCCCTTGAATAATACCGAATCTCCCGGTCGAACCCAATCCATCAATTGATCCACGATGTCGCTCCGGTTCATCACGGGCGCGATCTGTTCTTTCGGCATCCCTGCTTCCTGCGCACCTTCGGCGATGAGTGCCCCGAGCTCGCCATATGCAACCAGGCCCGCCCAGTCCCCCCCGCCGACAACGCTGCCGAGATTCCGGTGGTGCTGATCGGCCAAAGCGCCGAGTTCACGCATCCCTCCCAAAACGAGCCACCGGCTGCCCACCACCTTGGTCTTCCCGAACGCCTGCAGCGAGGCCTGCACGCTCAGCGGGTTGGCGTTGTAACTGTCATCAACCACCAACGTGCCGCCCGCGTTCATCACGTTCCAGCGCATTGATGGGGGCCGGAAGGCACGAGTGGCGGCGGCAATGTCTTCCCACGACACACCCTCCCGCCGCGCAACAGCCGCCGCCAGCGCTACGTCCGTCTTGAAAAAATTGCCTGCGATCGGCAAATCCCGAAGCCAAATCGCGGCGGCGCCGGACTCCCGAATCGAAAACTCGGACTCCGTACCGTTTTGTCCGGACTCCATGAGGTACTCCGCCCCGCCCCGGGAGGAAACCGAAACAACCCTGCATCGTGCGGCGGCGCGAAGCCGCTCGTACCAGGCCCCGTCCGCGTCGGTCACGGCCAATCCGTCGGGGCGCAACGCTTTGAACAGGGACGATTTCTCCGCCGCAATGCCGGATTCATCCTCAAATCGCTCGAGATGGGCAACACCCACCGACGTAATCACGCCGATATCCGGGGAAAGCAAGCTGGCCAACCGCTTGATTTCGCCTGGTTGATTCATCCCGATTTCGAACACACCGTGCGTGTGGAACGGCTTGATTCGCAGGAGGCTGAGCGGCAGCCCGAGTTCATTGTTCCAGTTGCCGGGTGTACGAACAACCTGGAATCGTGTCGCCAGCATATCAGCGATCAATTCCTTCACCGTCGTCTTGCCGGCGCTGCCGGTCACGCCGACCACGCGAAGGTCGAAGCTTGAACGGTGTCCCGCCGCCAACCGCCACAAGGCCTCGCGAGGATCCGGAACGACGAGCAGCGGAAGACTTTCCTCGATCCGGGGCGCCCGGTCCACTGAGACCATCGCAGCGGCGGCGCCAGCGGCAGCGGCGGCGCCGATATATGCATGACCCTCAACCCGGCGGCCAGTTAAGGCGACAAAAAGTTCACCAGGTTGAACAGTTCTGGAATCGATTGATACACCGCGAACTCCGGCCGGAGCCTCCCCTCGCCAATGCCCGCCGCTCCAAGCTTCCAGATGTTTTCCGCTCAGCAATGTTTGCTCCATATCTGATGCGGTCAATTGTGCTCAGAACCCCCGGCGGCCGCGGTCCATTTCGTCCAGGACCTCACGCGTTACTTCCCGATCATCGAATTTCAGGGACTCCTCCCCGATCACCTGTACAGACTCGTGCCCCTTCCCCGCAATCAGCACGCTGTCTCCCGGCTCCGCCAGAGACAGGGCCTCTAGGATCGCCGCACGCCGGTCGGGAATCTGGCTCACGCAGCCGAGGTTCTCACATCCCTTGGCAATCTCCGCGATAATAATGCCGGGATCTTCGGATCTCGGGTTGTCTGAGGTGAGAATCGTGTAATCTGCGTGACGGACAGACACGGCGCCCATCGCCGGCCGTTTCAGCCGGTCCCGGTCTCCACCGCAGCCGAACACGGAGATCAGGCGTTCGCCGGTGACCTCCCTGAGGCTCTTCAGAACGTTCTCGAGGGCATCGGGCGTGTGTGCATAGTCCACGAAGATATTGATTCCCTGTGCATTGGGTATTCTCTCGAGCCGGCCGGGCACGGGTTCTGCCTGCTGCAAGGCGTGGGTCATGACATCGAAGTCGACTCCCAATGCACCGCCAGTGGCCAATGCGGCGAGCGCGTTGCTGAGGCTGAAGCGGCCCAGCAATCCGATTTTCAGCTTCGCATCGCCCCACGGTGTAACCACGCGAAACCGGATCCCGTCGACAGTAACGGATACGTCCTCCGCCTGAACCCGCGCTTCCGGTTGCGTGCCGTAGGTGATCAGCAGTCCCCCGGAGCCGCCGCGCAGGGCAAGTTTGCGCCCCCAGGCATCATCAATATTCACCACCATCCGGGTGTCTTTCCCCGCCAGGCCTCCGCGTGCAAACAGGCGGGCCTTTGCCTGGAAGTATCGGTCAATGGAATGGTGGTAATCGAGGTGATCCTGGGTCAGGTTGGTAAAAACCGTCACATCGAAGTCGATCCCGCGGACCCGCTCCTGGTCCAGCGCATGGGACGAGACCTCCATCACCGCGCTGTCGCACCCAGCCCGGAGCATCTCGTCAAACATTTGCTGTAATAATGGTGATTCAGGGGTGGTGTGGCTGGCAGGAATCATGCGGTCACCAACCTCGTACCTCAAGGTACCCACAAGCCCGGGCCGAAAGCCCGCCGCCCGCAAGATGTCGCGTACCAGGAAAGTCACGGTGGTCTTGCCATTGGTCCCTGTGACCCCGACGGTCTTCATCTGCCGGGTCGGGAAGCCATACAGTGCGCAGGCAATGTCCGCCAGCGCGCAGCGCGGGTCCTCCACCTCGACGTATGGAACGCGGCGGCTGAGCAGGTCCAGTCCACAGCCCACGATGGCCACCGCGCCCTTCTCGATCGCTTGATCAGTGAACACAGCGCCGTCGGTGCGGGTTCCGGGAAGAGCCGCGAAAATCGTGCCGGGGCGGACCTGGCGGGAGTCATGCGTAACGCCGATGAACTCTCCACTCAGCGTGCCATACACCCGGCACCTTCCGACGAGGTCCGGAACCGCCTCCAGCTTCAACCCGCCGCGCTCTAGATTTCCGGTGATCAACGAACGACTCTCCTACCTCGTCCCCTCAAGACGTACCGTTGGTCTGCTCATCATGCGTGTCAAGATGTTACTTGCCTCCGTTGCCCGTGAACGGATCAACCGCCCTATGGAGCCGCCGGCTCGCTCCTGCTTTTCGCCAGCAGCGGGTAACCCCAACCGCCGGGCGGAATGCCGAGATACCGGACAATTTGTTCGGCGATCTCCTTGAAAACCGGGCCGGCAACCCTCCCGCCGGTGTGGAACTTGTTTGGCTCATCAATGACCACGAGAATCGTAAGTTCCGGGTTGTCGGCGGGCAGGAATCCGGCAAAGGAAGCGATGTTGGCGTCTCTCGAATACCGGCCGTTGACCACTTTTTCCGCCGTCCCCGTTTTCCCCGCCACGTCATAGCCCTCAACACGGGCCCGTCTCGCGGTGCCTCCCTCCTCGGTGACCCGATTCAGCAGCCGGCGCATCAGGCTGGATGTCTCCGGACGGATGGGCGTTCCCACGACTTCCACGCTTGACCGGTAGACTGCCTCGCCGTCTGCGTTGGTCACCAGATCCACGATCCGGGGCCGGAGAAGTTTTCCGTCATTGGCAATGGCACTGTACATCGCGACCATCTGCAGGGCCGTGACGCTCACCGCGTGACCCATCGGCACCCGGGTGATGGTCAGGGAATCCCAGTTCCTTCGGGAATGGAACACCCCAGTCTCCTCACCCGGCAACCCGATGCCCGTGCGGCGCCCGATTCCAAACGCACGAAGGTATTCCTCCAGGCGCTGTGCGCCGAGATGAAGGGCGATTTTCGCGGTGCCGATGTTGCTCGATTTCTTGAGCACGTCGGCCACGCTCAGATGCCCGTACGGATGAAAATCGCGCAGGGGCCGCCCCTTGTAATACCAGGTGCCGCCTTCACAATCGACCATCACATCCTCGGCCACGATAGCCTCGTTGAAGGCGGCGGCGAACACGGCCGCCTTCATGGTCGAGCCCGGCTCGTACGTGTAGCCAATGACACGGTTCAGGAGTTCGTCCTGGCCCACGCTTCGGTATTCGTTGAGACTGAACGCGGGCAGGCTGGCCATGGCAAGAATACGCCCCGTCTTCACCTCCTGTACCACAGCCCAAGCGCTCTTGGCGTCATGTTCGTGCACCGCGCTCTGCAGTGCCTGTTCAACAACATACTGCACGTTGACGTCAACGGTGAGAAAGACATCACAGCCGGTTTCGGCGGCGATTTCCAGCGAACGTTTCCCGTAGATCTCGCGCCGGCGACCATCCCGCTCGCTGACCTGTATCCCCGGTTTTCCCTTGAGCAGGTCATCCAGCTTCAGTTCCACCCCGGCGCACCCGTCGCCAGCAAGATTCGCAAACCCAATGGCGTGGCACAGCATGGCGTCATGTGGGTAGTAGCGGGCGGAACTGTCCTCCATGAACACACCGGCCAACTTCATGCGCTCGATATGCTCGAACTGATCGTGCTGAACGTACTGCTTGATATACTCATACCGGCGGCCGGGGCGATTCACCTTGGCCTCAACCTTGGCAAGGGGCACCCCGAGGGCCACCGAAAGCTGCCGGGACACCGCGCGCGCCTGGCCGTTGGCCAAGATTCGGTGCGGGTCCACGATAATGTCCTTGGTGTCCAAATCGAGCGCAAGCGTGGTTCCACTGGCGTCGTGAATCCGGCCGCGGGGCGCAACCAGCTCCCGCTCGTAGTGGCGGATCCGGCGGACCCGCTCCTTCAACAACTCGTTGGAACCCAGATGCAGGAAAGTCAGGCGCACGGCGAGGCATGTCCAGGCGCCGCTGACCACGAGAACGATCAGGGTCATCCGCCACAACATTCTCCGGTCAGTCACTCAAATACTCCACCTGCGACTTCGCCAGGTTGAACTCGACCGACAGGGACTCAGGTTCGAATGCCCGGCGTTCATGCATGGGAATTCGAACAATCCGATCCTCACCCGGCCAGGTCATGTCGAGCTGGTGCAAAACCAGATAGCGCTGGAGATTGCCGGGCGATTTCATGCGGGTCCACTTGGATTCCTCCGTCTGGACTTTCCTCTGGCAGCTCTCGTACGTCTGCTCCAGTGACCGGATGCGGCGCCCCAGGTCTTCACACCGGCCGCAGAGCCAGAGGTAGCTAATGAAAACAGTCGCGGCGAGCGCTAGAACCGCGATCATAGGCGCGTGAAGTTTCACCCCGCGGCCACGCTTCCTCCGGTTTCTGCGGGTCTGCCTCGCCATCGTTCAGCCGGTCCTTTCCACGACGCGGAGTCGGGCTGAGCGCGCTCGCGGGTTGTCACGCTGTTCCCGCTCCCCGGGAGTCACAGGCTTTCTTCCAAACACGTACTTTGCCGGGGGCATGGAACCTTCCCACCGCTGCCCTCCCTGTGGCAGCGATGCCATCCGGCCCACGTGGGTGGTGAAGGTCTGCTTCACGATTCGGTCTTCCAGGCTGTGAAAGCTGATAACCGCGATGCGACCGCCAGCTCGGAGCAGGGAGATGGATGCCTCCAGCCCGCTCTGCAGAACATCAAGTTCACGGTTCACCATGATGCGAAAAGCCTGAAACGTCCGCGTCGCCGGGTGAATGCTTCCGCGGCCTGGAGGAAGGGTGCGCGCCACCAGCGACGCCAGTTCGCCTGTCGTTCGCAAAGGAGCCTTTGTCCGCCGGGCCACAATGGCGCGGGCAATCCGCTTCGCGAACCGCTCCTCCCCATATTCCCGTAAAATCCGTGCCAGTTCAGATTCCTCGAGCTCGTTGGCCAAGTCGGCTGCAGTAGTGCGATCACCGGGATTCATCCGCATATCGAGGGGACCGTCATGCCGGAAACTGAATCCGCGGCTGGCATCGTCGAGCTGATGCGATGACATCCCGAGGTCCATCACGATTCCATCCACCGTGTCCATTCCCGCCTCACGCGCCACTTTTGCCATTTGTTCAAAATTCGCGTGCCGCACCGCGGCCCGATCGCCAGCGTGCGACAACCGCTCGCGTGCCCGCTCCACCGCAGTCGGGTCCTGGTCCAGGCAAAGCACCCGCCCGGTAGGCAAAATCTCACGAAGCAGGGCTTCCGCATGTCCGCCACCTCCCACCGTCGCGTCGATCAGCACGCTCCCGGGCACCGGCTCGAGTGCCTGCAAGACCTCTTCAAGCAACACCGGGATATGCACCCCGCACCTCTCTCCCTCAGACAACGCCGGACTCAATCGTTCCGTCCGTCGGAGGAACTACACGTCGGCATCCGCAGATCCTTGACAAATCCCCGGGAGATCCGCTGCTTGCTGTCCAGCGCCACCCTGGGTCGGAATAGGCGCCGAGGTAGCTGGTACCAGCGCCCTTCGTCTTCCAGCTTATCGAGCGTACCTGTTAGCCGGAGAAATCGTGCCATGTTGAAGCGCGGTGCTGCTGAGCGTGGGACGTCGACGACCGGACGAGGTGTCGCCTCCGGTTCGCACTCCGGCTCTCCCTGCAGAGATGGCTCCGCTTCGTCAGGCCCAGCCTCATTGCACACTTCAACCGCGACATCCGGCCTCACCGACACATCGACCGCCGGTTCACTCTCCTCGCGGAACAGATGATCCACGGCGTACACCATCGTCTCGTGGTACACCGCCGGACCAGCATTGTCGCGCCGGACGCTGGATACCGATGTGTGCTCCCCTGTCTCCTCGAGAGCCTCAACCGAGGCTCCGGGAATTCTCTGGGGACTGAGCTGGTCGAGCGACCAGAATTCGGTCTGCTGGGCTTTCAGCATCCGCGCCCCCCGAACTGCAGGTCCAAGCCCGAAGAAAGAGCGCGTGAAGCCCTCGTCCCACCACAACGGCCTGCGAATCGCCGGCCGCTCCACGAAAACCAAAATATCCTTAACATGTGTCAGAAACCGACGTATCGAGTCGCGTCCACGATATTCTCCTGATCGACAAGCTGGTCCTGCTCTTCCCATAGGTCCGGGCTCCAAAGCTCAAATCCGTCAAATGTCCCCACCAGGGTCACCTGCTCCCGCAGTCCCGCATGCTCCAGAAGGGAATCCTTGATCCGAATCCTTCCCTGAGAGTCCCAGGGCACCAGATCAGAGCGAGAGGCGAGTGTCCGCGCGAGCCGCCGGCCCTTTTCGTCGGCGATCGAAAGCTTGCGAATGCTTTCCAACCGCCTGGTCATTTCACGAGCGGGGTAAACGCACAGGCACTTTTCGTTGACTCCAGGCAACACAAACAACTTTTGCGGAACACCCACCACCTCGCGCCAATCTGATGGAATCGTTAATCGTTTCTTTGCATCGAGGTTGTGCACATACCGATTGACGAACAAACCGCCGTCCCCCGTTTCATGCTCCGATATCCCTCGCTGCACTTCATATACCTCACGCCCCACCTTATGACACAACACCCCACACACAGTCAACAAGGTTTCGACATTTTTTTGAGAAAAATTTAGGGCCGCCTGATTTCACGGCGATTTGCAGGGGAAACGACCCCGGGGCGGACTCAGGCACTGCCCCAGCCCGCACCACCCGGCTCCGGTGCCACTCAGGCGAGCCCCAGGTGTCTGGCGAGGCAAGGCGGGTCAAACATTATATAGCAGGCTGCACAACGCACCATATAATGTCGTGGCTACTTCACGTCGGCGCCACTGGAGAGTTCCCCGTCCACCGTGACCAGGCGCAGGCTCTCTCCCTTGTGAGCTGCCAGCAACATGCCCTCCGAATCCACACCGCGGATCCTCGCAGGCTGGAGGTTCGCCACCACCACAATGGTTTTTCCGATCAACTCGTCGGGCTCGTAATGAAGCGCGATGCCGGCCACCAACTGGCGCCGCTCTTCGCCCATCATCACTTCCAACCGCAATAGCTTCGCGGTTCCTTCGACCTTTTCCGCTGCCATGATCTTCGCCGTGCGCAGCTTGGTGTTCATGAACTGGTCATAGGTAATGAGTCCATCGCCATCTTCAGCTTCCGGCGAGTCGGACGATACAGGTTCGCCGCAAGGCGGTGGGGCCGTGGCATCCAGGCGGGGAAAGAGGGGTGCCGTCTTGGACACCAGGGTACCCGGCTTGATACCACCCCACCCTCCCAGCGATTCGAACGGCAGATCGCCTTCCGGCCGGCCGAGCGCGGTGCGGACCACGGCCATCCGTTCTGGCATCACCGGCACGAGCAGACTGGACGCGACCCTCAACGCCTCCGCCGCGGTGTACAAAGTCGTATGCAGCGGCCCTCGGTCCTCCTCTTTGGCCTGCGTCCACGGCGCCCGCTGTTCGAGGTACTTGTTGGTCTTGCGCACCAGTACAAAAACACCGCTGATTCCCTTATCCAGCGTCATGGATTGCACGGACTCCTGCAACCCCCGGATTGCGTCCGACGCCGTTCGCCAGAGATCGCTTTCCAGTTCTCCTTCCAGCGCGCCATCCTCCGGGGCGGGTATTGCCTTGTCGCAGTACTTCGTGATCATGTTCAGCAGCCGGCTCAGCAGGTTGCCAAGGTCATTGGCCAGATCACTGTTGTACCGGGTTACGTACAACTCCTTGGTGAAGTTGGCATCCTGGCCGAGCACCATGCCCGAGATCAGGAAGTAACGAAACGCGTCGACACCCGCAACGTCGATCATCGTCATCGGGTTCACCACGTTGCCGATGCTCTTGGCCATTTTCTCGCCTCCGGACAGCCACCACCCATGGGCAAAAATCATCCGCGGCAGCGGCAGCCCGATCGCCTTGAGCATCGTCGGCCAGTACACCGTGTGCGTGGTCAGGATGTCTTTACCGATGAGATGGCAACTCGCGGGCCACCGCGCGAACGCCTCGTCGTCCCGGAGGTGACCTACAGCGCTGATGTAATTGACCAGCGCGTCAAACCACACATAGGTCACGTAGTCCGGGTCGAACGGCAGCTCGATACCCCAGTTCAGCCGGCTCTTGGGCCGGGACACGCACAGGTCCTGGAGCGGCTTCTTCAGAAATCCAAGAGTCTCGTTGCGCCGGAATGCGGGCTGAATAAATTCAGGGTTCTTTTCGATGTACTCGATGAGCCACTCCTGGTACGCGCCCATCTTGAAGAAGTAGTTGGCCTCGGTCAGCCGCTGCACGCGCCGGCCGCATTCGGGACAGTTGCCGTCTTCCACTTCCTTCTCGGTGAAAAATCGCTCGTCCGGCACACAGTACCACCCGTCGTACTCTCCGCGGTAGATCTCGCCCCGGTCATACAGGTCCTGCAGAACCTCCTGCACGATGCTCTTGTGGCGGTCTTCCGTGGTGCGAATGAAGTCGTCGTGGGTGACTTCCAGCTTGGTCCAAAGATCCTGAAACGGAACGACGGTTTCGTCCGCATGCGCCTGGGGCGAGATGCCGCGTGCCTGCGCCGCCTCCTGAACTTTCTGCCCATGCTCGTCTGTCCCCGTCAGAAAATAGGTGGAATCCCCGAACAGCCGGTGGTACCGGACCAGCACGTCGGCCAGGATCGTGGTATAGGCATGGCCGATATGTGGATTATCATTTACATAGTAGATCGGCGTTGTGATGTAGTAGGAGGCCATCGAGGATCAATCCTTGTCCAATCTGGTCATTATAGAACACCCGGCCGACTTGAAAAGCATTAGTCCCACAGCGTCGACGAGATGTACCGGGACGAGGGGAAATACGCCGGAGATTCATTTCACCCGTCACAACAACGACAGTGCGTCGACATCCACGACGTGCTTCACATCCTTCGGCCACATGAATCCCTTGAGCACCTCGCGAAGCGGGTTTGTCATGTCGCCGGTGCGGAAAGCACGAAGAATGACCTGGAAGCGGTATTTTCCCTTCACACGGGCGATGGGGGCCGGAGAGGGATCGGAGCAGATCACCGACTCCGCCAGCTTTGGCCGCAGCCGGCGCAGAAGGTCCCGGCACGTCAACTCGACGAGTTGTTCAGACGGCCCTCTCACGGTGATACAGACCAGATGGGTGAACGGCGGGTAGGAAAGCTCCCTCCGGAACTCCACTTCCTGGTCGAACATCATCTCATAGTCCAGCCGACGGGCCGCCTGGACGGAGGGGTGATGAGGCGTAAAGGTCTGGACAAACACCTCGCCCATGACATCCCCGCGGCCGGCGCGACCCGCGACCTGGGTCAGAAGTTGAAAGGTTCGCTCCCCAGCGCGGAAGTCGGGAAGGTGTAGCGCGGAGTCCGCGTACACCACCCCGACCAGGGTCACGTTGGGGAAATGAAGCCCCTTGGCGATCATCTGCGTTCCCACCAGGACGTCGATCTTGCCGGCCCGGAACGCATTGAGGATCCGCTCGTGGGCCCCCTTCTTCGTGGTGGCGTCGGCATCCATGCGCCGGACGACGGCCCGGGGAAAAATCTTCTGCACGACCGACTCGACCCTCTGGGTTCCAATGCCCGCATACTTGAACGCGGGATCCCGGCAATCCGGGGCGGGACAGGCGGATGGCACCGCGGCGCGCGCACCGCAGAGGTGGCAGCACAGGATTTCCCTCTGGCGGTGATAGGTCATGGGAATGCTGCAATCGTCGCAGGTGATGACGAAACCGCACTTCGGACAGGTGACGGAAGTGGAGAATCCGCGGCGATTGAGAAAAAGAATCGACTGCTCACGACGATCCAGCCGGCCCTGCATCGCCAACATGAGGTCCCGGGACAAAACATTGATGCGGCCCTCCCTCGCCGCTTCCGCCCGCATGTCAACAACCCGCACCACGGGCATGCGGCGATGATCCACCCGGTGCGGCATGTGGGCGATTCCATACTTGCCGCAGTGCACATTCTGCATGGTTTCGATAGACGGCGTCGCGGTTCCAAGCACGACCGCCACGCCCTCCCGGTGTCCTCGAACCACCGCAACGTCCCGCGCGTGGTACCGGGGCGACTCTTCCTGCTTGTAGGTGTGCTCGTGCTCCTCGTCCACGACGATCAGTCCAAGATCCCGAACAGGAGCAAACAGAGCGGACCGGGCACCGCTCACGATCCGCGCCTTGCCATTGCGAACCTGGTGCCACTCGTCATGCCGCACCCCGGTCGATAATGCGCTGTGCAAAACGGCAATCTGGTCGCCGAACCGGCTGCGAAACCGGTCCACCGTCTGGGGCGTGAGGGAAATCTCCGGCACCAGTACAATGGCGCCCTTCCCCTGATCAAGGGCATATTGGATCGATTGCAGGTAGATCTCCGTCTTTCCACTTCCGGTCACCCCATACAGGAGCACGACGGGCGGGGTCAGGGTGTCCATGGATGCGCGAATAAGGGCCATTGCCTCCTCCTGCTGCTCCATCAAATCGAGCGGACTGGTGCGAACCACTGCGTGGGCGGCGAGAGGGTTCCGCAATTCCGCACGCGGGGCAACGCGCAGGAATCCGTCCTGCTCGAGTTTGCGCACGGTCGCGGCAGTCGTCTTCGCCGCCTCGACCAGTTCCTGAAGATACATCTGGCCCGCCCCCAAAAGCACATCCAGCACCGCAGCGCGGCGTACGCTCGCCTCCCGCAATAGAAAACGCTCCTTCTCCGACACCGCCTTCGCCCCAGGTACAACATGCAGTTTCTCCCGGAACCGCGCTCCGTGACGGCGCACCGCGCTCGGCAAAACGGTCCGGACGGCGTGCTCGATCGGCGCCATGTAGTAGGAAGAGATCCAGCGCGAAAGACTCAGGATATTGGGCGCAATTAACGGCCTGTCGCCAATGACACGGTGCACCGCTTTCAGGCGTCCGTGTGCGGACCGGTCCGAGAGACCGACCACATACCCCCGGGCGAACCGCTTTCCAAACGGAACTTCCACGGCGGAACCGGGCTCGATGGAGGACGCCAGATCCACCGGGATCTCGTAATCGAATTCCCGGTCAAGGGCGATTTCAACGATCACTTTCGCGACGCTGGACAGTGGTTTTCTCTTCCCCATGACAGGTTGCAAGATGAGGGATGGGGGTATTTGGGGTTTGTTCCACCTGCCGGCTTGGCCCCGTTGGCTTCGCCCCCGCTGCGACTCCGGCTGGACCGCCCGCATCCCGCATCCCGCATCAGATTCTCCTTACTCTCCAATGATCTTGACCAAAGCCCTTTTCTTTCTTTTGCCGTCGAGTTCATAGTAGAAAATCTGCTCCCAGGGACCAAAATCGAGTTTCCCGTCCGTAATCGCCACCACCACCTCCCGCCCCATGATGGTTCGCTTCAGATGGGCATCAGCATTATCCTCGAACCCGTTGTGCCGATATTGATCATATGGCCTCTCCGGTGCCAGTTTTTCCAGCCAATCGTCCCAATCCGAGTGTAAACCGCTTTCGTCGTCATTTATGAAAACCGCGGCCGTGATGTGCAGCGCATTCACCAGCACCAACCCCTCCCGGATACAGCTATCCTTAACCGCTTCCTCGACATCGCGAGTAATGTTGAAAAGCTCACGCCGTTTCTTTGCGTGGAACCAGAGTTCCTTTCGTAGTGACTTCATGGCACAGCACCTTCGGTTTTTGGGTTTTGGTCAAAATGTAGCGCATTGGTTTCTCTGTGGCACCATCGATTCCCCCGACCGGGCTTTGCTCAGGGCAATGGAACGGAACACGCGGAGAAGGCCCGTGAACACGACGTATATCAAAAAGCTTGAAAAGCTGGCTGATGCGCGGAATTCATAGCTGAAAGCTGCAATGCCCGCCCCCAACGAATTCCATGCCCTTTGCGCAGCTGCCGGAGTGGACCTCGGCCCACGTCACCTGGCAATACTCGAGGAATATCTGCAGCGGTTGCTCGCAGAAAACCAGCGGATGAATCTGCCCGCGGCGCAAACGGAGAAGGATTTATGGATCCGCCACATCGGGGACTGCCTTCGCCCCATACCGCTGCTCCCGGAAACGGGAACCGCATTGGATGTAGGTTCCGGTGGCGGCTTTCCGGGGCTTCCGGCGGCAATGCTTCGGCCAGAACTGCAGGTCACACTTTTGGATTCCACCCGAAAAAAATGTCGTTTCCTGGAACAAACGGCGGCGGCCCTCCGCCTTCCAAATGTGCGTGTGCATTACGCTCGTGCGGAAGATGCCGGGCGGGATCGGCCGCTTCGAGACTCGTTCGATTGCGTGCTAGCCCGGGCCGTTGCTCCTCTTCGCGCGCTACTCGAACTGACCGTTCCATTCGCGCGCGAAGGCGGGCGCGTTCTTGCCATGAAAGGAGCAAAGGCCAGCGAGGAGGTGGCAGATGCGCAAAACGCCTTCGCCGAGCTGCAGTGCAGCCTCCGGGAGGATGTGGGAGCGCAAGGGGATGCGACACGCATCCTTGTCATCGGGAAAGATGCCCCCACACCAACGAAATATCCACGAAAGCCCGGCATCCCGGGAAAGCGGCCACTGTAGGGTGCGACTCAGAAAGGAGGGACGGCCTTGCAGAACTCCTGTCCGATCCGGATTCCCGCGACACTCGTCTCGACCACGTGCTGCTCTTCCCGAACAGAGGGGCTACGTCCAGGTTTCGGGCCGGCTCTACTTTTACGTCCTGATGCGTCACGTGATGCCGGAAGCGGGTCTGGAGGATCACATCACAGCGTGGCCAGCATGTTGATCAGCGCGGATCGGTAGTACGCCCCCTCTGAATCGCAATCGACAACAAGCTCCACGCGCTGCTCCTGATGATTATACGGGCGGGCCCCAGCGCTATGGGGCCGGGTGAGAACGCGAGGTCTTGGTTGGGGGCGCCCCCCCATGGACCAGGAAGTTTTCTATGTATTGCCGGATGCCCTCTTCCAGCGACGTGGGCGCTGCAGTATAGCCGACAGCACGGACCTTTCTCATGTCCGCTTCGGTAAAATACTGGTACTTGCCGGCCAGGTTCCCGGGCATGCCTATGTAGCGGATCGCGGCCTTCCGGTTCATGGCGACGAACATGGCCCGGGCGAGATCGTTCCATGTCCTGGCCGTTCCGGAACCACAATTGAAAAGTCCGGAAACATCCGGCCGGTCCAGGAACCAGAGGGTTTGCTCGACCGCGTCGTTCACCCACATAAAATCCCGCTTCTGCTCGCCATCGCCGTACTCGGGCCGATGTGACTCGAACAGCTGGATCTCGCCCATGTCGAGGATCTGGGAATATGCCTTGTTTATCACCGAGCGCATGTCGCTCTTGTGATCCTCATGCGGACCATAGACGTTGAAATACTTCAATCCAACGATTCCGTCGAAAAGGCCGTTCTGAAGCGCCCACAAGTCGAACATCTGCTTCGAATAGCCGTACATGTTCAGCGGCTCCAGCATCGGCGTCACGTCATCGGAATCCGAGTAACCCAAGCTCCCGTCGCCGTAGGTCGCCGCGCTGGAGGCATAAATAAAGCGAACACCCCGCTCCAAACACCACGTACAGACCTCCCGGGAATAGGCGTAATTATTGTCCACCAAGTAGTTTGCATCGGTTTCGGTCGTTGAACTGCAGGCACCCAAGTGGAATACAACAGCGACTTCGTCCAGCAATCCTTGTTGCCACATGGCCTCCCGGAAAAGCGCCTTGTCCATGTAGTCCTCGTACCGGAGCCCGACCAGATTCCGCCATTTTTCGTCCACACCCAGCGAGTCCACCACGAGAATGGCTTCCCTCCCTCGGCGATTGAGCTCGGCCACAAGGTTCCTCCCGATAAACCCGGCGCCGCCCGTCACGATGATTTCGATTTCCAACGCTTACTCGTCCTGGTCGTAGGCATCCAGGATTCGCCGGATCAGCTCGGTGGAGGACAAACCATCGCGCATGTCGGCCAGTTCGACACGTCCTCCTGCCTCTTCCACGATGTCGCGCCCCGCGACGTAGTGCGCCCACTGCCTCCCCTTCACCAGAACATCGGGTAGCACCGCGCGCAGTAGCGCGAGCGGCTTGTCATCGTCGAATACCACCACGTAGTCAACGCATTCGAGACCGGCAAGGACAAGGGCCCGGTCATCCTGGGAATTGATGGGGCGTTTATCACCCTTGTACCGGCGGGCAGAGGCATCTGAGTTGAGCCCCACCGCAAGCGCATCGCCGAACCCGCGCGCGATCTCGAGGTAGTAGGCGTGGCCCGCGTGAAACACATCGAAGACCCCATTGGTAAAAACGAGCGTCCGCCCCTCCGATTTCAGCCGAGCCCGTTCCTCGACGAGCTGCCCCAGGGTTACAACCTTGGATTCACCTGAACGCATCATCAATAGACCACGCTGTGTGCCCGAATTCCCCGCCGCAATGTTCAATCCCCAATTTCAATTGCCCATATTTTCAGCCACAAGCTCTCCGAACTCGCTGCATTTCACGAGGGAGGAACCATCCATCAGCCGGTGGAAGTCGTAGGTGACCGTCTTGTTGGATATGGTTGCATCCATTCCCCTCAGGATGAGGTCGGCAGCCTCGGTCCATCCCATGTACCGGAACATCATTTCTCCGGACAGGATCAGTGACCCTGGATTCACCTTGTCTTGGTCGGCGTACTTGGGTGCGGTACCGTGTGTCGCCTCAAAGACCGCCTGGCCGGTCATGTAGTTGATGTTCGCGCCAGGAGCGATCCCGATGCCTCCAACGCAGGCTGCGAGTGCGTCGGAAATGTAGTCTCCATTCAGGTTCATGGTGGCAATTACATCGTATTCCGCCGGGCGGGTCAGAATCTGCTGCAGAAACGCGTCCGCAATCACATCCTTGATGACAATGTCCTCGCCGGAGTCCGGATTCTTCAGCACTTGCCAGGGCCCGCCATCGAGGTCCTTGGCGCCAAATTCCCTCTTCGCGATTTCATATCCCCAGTCACGGAACGCACCCTCCGTGAACTTCATAATATTCCCCTTGTGCACAAGAGTCACCGACGATCGGCCATTTTCGATGGCGTAGCGGATCGCCGCCCGCACCAGCCGGAAAGTACCCTCCTCGGAAACAGGCTTGATACCAATGCCCGAAGTGGCCGGGAAACGGATCTTTTTCGCGCCCATCTCCCGCTGCAGAAAGTCGATCACCTTCAGCACTTCAGGCGTGCCCGCCTCATACTCGATACCCGCGTAGATATCCTCCGAGTTTTCCCGGAAGATGACCATGTCCGTTTTTTCCGGTTGCAAGACCGGTGACGGGACACCAGGGAACCAGCGAACCGGTCGCAGGCAGACATAGAGATCCAACTCCTGTCGCAATGCGACATTGAGACTCCGAATGCCACCGCCTACAGGGGTGGTCAGCGGCCCCTTGACCGCCACGGTGAACTCTTTCACCGCCTCCAGCGTTTCGGGGGGAAGCCAGATGGCCTCACCGTACACCTCGTTGGCCTTGTCGCCGGCGTAGATCTCCATCCAAGCCACGCTCCGGTCTCCGCCATAGGCTTTCTCCACTGCGGCATTCCACACGATCATGCACGCGCGGGTGATGTCCCTTCCCGTGCCGTCTCCCTCAATGAACGGGAGAATAGGCCGGTCTGGCACACGAAGGTGGCCGCCATCCCCCATGGTGATCTTCTCGCCGTCTCCGGGAACCTGGATTTTGTCATATGCCATGCTGCGATCGCCCTTTCACGTGGATGGGATGTTTCCGCGTCGACCCACGAAGCGGAACGGAAAACAATGGGCGGTACAGGACTCGAACCTGTGACCCCCTCGGTGTAAACGAGGAGCTCTAGCCAACTGAGCTAACCACCCGCCATTCATACTGTCCCAAACGGGTTGAGCAGTGTAATCCCAGAGTCCTGCGAGTCAATCCCCCGCTTCGCTCAGCTCATCCGTTCGACAGCGGAGTGCTTGCTGCATCCGGTCATGAATACAATCCGCACGTCTCGGCAAATTTCCCGGAACAGATTGGCCCGGTCGATTTGCTCCTTCTTCGCACCGAAAATGTGCAGACCTCACGCCCAAACGCGACATGAGCACGCGGTGTCCGAACACTGCCAATAGGGGAAATCCGGAGTGTCCGAAGGTCCCGGCGGTCTTCGACCCAGAGGATGGTTTTATTGACGCGGGACAGATTCAAAACCCGTGTGCAAACATGCCTCCAGAGGGACCGTGGCACGCACGTTGATGCCGAGGTTCCTGATCAAAACCCGCTGTACTATTTCAGCTCGCTGAGCATGACGTCCCCTCAGGCTGTTGGATCCAGGATCAACGGGATCTCCTCCCCGGACACACCATAGTTTGGGGAACTCTGAGCCCATCGGGGCATCATCGTCTTCACTCGAAACATCGAATGCTTGGATTGCCGGTGGCCCTGAGTGGCCAAAATACCAGCCATTTCCCATCTGAACAGCGTCCATGCCACCCACTGGACTGATCCTGACACCAATAAAAACATTGACAAAAAATTAAATTAACAGGCCGAATGCCGGAGCCATGCGGACATGGCAGGCGCTTTTGGACGATGAAGTGTAGACGAACCACAGCAGGATCACTATATTGCCCGACTCATTTTCCCCGGTATGTGTAAATGAACAAGCTAGTACTAGGTCTGCCAAAAGGAAGTCTGCAGGAATCGACTTTCGCCATGATGCGAAAGGCGGGTTTCACCATTCGTGCCGGTGACCGATCCTACATCCCCCGGATTGATGACAAGGAGATCGAAGCCCGATTGATCCGGGCGCAGGAAATCAGCCGATACGTCGAAAATGGAATGCTCGATTTCGGTCTAACAGGCCACGACTGGATCATAGAAAACAAATCCGACGTGGTGGAAGTAGCGGAACTGATCTATGCCAAACAGGGGCTGCGCCCGGTTCGTTGGGTCCTGGCGGTCCCCGAGGATTCGCCAATCCAATCGGTGCAGGACTTACAGGGG
>CAZTAB010000609.1:0-6793 GCA_964611475.1 uncultured Verrucomicrobiota bacterium
CGGCATTGAGGCCCCCCCCCGGCTGGACCACGTCGAGGTTGTGGTTCGGTATTCGTCCTGACGATGAAAGCACCTGCAGAATCCTCGATTCAACAGGGACAGGAAACGACTGCGACCGAAAGCTTTCGAGCACAGTCGATCGCTTTGACCTCCGCTACCGCAACGGGAAGTTCCATGCCATCGGTCGCCCCGCTTCGAGTCGAACCCCCTCCGCGGCCGGCCAGTCCGGAGACACGGATTGAGGGCGCGTCTCGGAAGACGCGAGTTCTACGACTCGTCCGTCGTCCAGCGTCAGCTCCAAGAGCACGTTTTTCATTTTAAAATTGTGCCCCGACGCATCGATCTCGACCCGATTCTCCGACTGCAGCGCCCCCGCCACGTTTTCCGCCAGGGCGTGTGGCTGCCGAACGGTCCAGGTCGCATATCCTCCGTTTCCGGGCAACTCGCCTGCCGCCTCGCCGTTGAAGCGAATGGGGGCTCCCACCGCGCCGGGGCTGTACCACGAGTCGAAGATCAGGCGGACGGATTGCACACGCGACAGGTCCGCAGGTTGCAGCGATGTGCCGACAACCCGGAGGTCCAACGAGGTTTTTGTTTCGGCGCCGCCTCCGTCGATAGCCGTTAACCGAAACGTTCTTTTACCAGGCGAGAGTCCGCGGACCCGGATTGGCCGCGTGACGAACTCGCGCGGCGGGACAACCAGGCGTTCCGGCAGACCGTCGGCGGCAAGTCCTTGACCTGAGGCGAGAACCGATAACGGAATCTCCTCGTCGGTCGGATTTCCAATCGTGACCAAGAAATTCGCGGCCTCCCCTTCACGGATCGAAAGGGGCCGAGCCCATTGGATCGGCTTCCAGGCCCGCTTGAATTCCTGGCTGTTGGAAATCCTGCGCTCCGCCAGATCCTGCGATGGGGCCACGGAAAGAAACATGGAGCCCGACAAGATCATTTCAAAGGTGGACTGGTTTCCCGGCAGGGCATCCGGCTTCGGCAAAAGCACCTGCGTGTCGTGCGCAATGGTGAACCGCGTGAACCCGTGAATCGTGTTTTCGGCCGAAGGGGTCAGCTCGAATTCGACTGCCCCCGATGATGCGGGTGCGGCGGAGGCGCTCAGTTCCGTCCATTCCGTGGCCGGATGCGTTTCGTCCGCGTCGATGCGCGGCCGGCGGACGAGATGTCCCTGGAAGTCCCACACCTCGCTCGACCAGTTGTCCAAATGGAGCCGAACGGCCTGGCTTCGACCGTTCGATACGATCAGATTCTTTCCATCAAGCGCGATGAATCGGCCCTTTTTCGCCAGCAAGATCGTGGAGACGCTTCGGTGCAGAGGGATGGCCAGATTGATTCGGTCGTCTGCGCGATCGAAACAAATTTTTTTCGGCCCGAGATGGTCCGCGGCGAGAAGGTAGGCGGCTTTAAAATCCTCCGCGTCCTCCAGCCGCATCGTGACCGGCAGATTGCCTCGCCACCATGGCGAATGCATGCGCGAACCGAACGTCACAACGGTCATCAGAATATTTCCGTCGGCGCGGCGGAAGATGTTGCCTCGCAACCCGTTTGGCAGTTCCAGCGCGTGGGCCGTCAGTTCCCAGCGGCGACCCGGCAGCAGGTCCATCATGGCGTAGTAGGGAAAGACGTGGAATTCGTGCTCATCGCGCTTCGCAGCATGAACGGTGCGGCCGCTGAGAATCAGCGCGGATGCAGTCCAGCCGCGCAGCATGCACATCTGGTTCGCGAGTTCCGACGGGCCGATGCCGTGGCCACCCCGGGTGCCAATGGTCATCCATTTCCCGGGGTCATCGTCCATCCCGGGAAGAGAGGTCCCTTCGCTGATCAGCAAATCCGTGTAGCGGGTGATGGCAATGGAAGTCCGCGCGTGATTTCCCCACAACGTCTTGCCAAGGCTGCGCGTGATCCCGTGCAATTCAGCCATCACGCGGCCATTGTTCCGGTGGAGGTTGGACGCCGGCGTCCCGTCGTTCGACACGGTAATCCCGTCATCTGCCGCGTCCCGCTCCCTTTCATAATAGAGTTGGTCCATCATGATGCCATCGTACCCGGGCCAGAGTTCGAAGAGACGGCGGAGTTGTCCGACAATATGTTCCCGAAACGGGCTGCCGGGAAACGGGTCGGTCAACTTCCAAATCGGCTCGTCGTAGAACCAGTGTCCCGGGAAGGCGCTATCCGGAAACTCCTGGGCCAGCCACGGTGCCCACGCTTCGAAAATGTCAAAGTGAGAGATGGTGTGCCATCCCCTTCGGTGAACCTTGTCCGTGAACCGGTGCACATCCGCATGCGTGAAGGTTTCCCACATAGGATAGAGCGAGGATTTGTTCGAGAGAAACGTCCGTACGCCGGGCGGGGGCATGTAATCGAGGTTTTCAATGTAGGCCAGCTGCTCGCGCCAGGGCGCATCGGCCGTGGGCATTCCCTGCACGATCTCCGGCGGGAACTGTTCAGGATGGGCGATCAACTGCCGGTACTTGTGCCCGATGTTGGCGTGCCAGGGTTCTTTTTCCGGGGCCCACATGCCATACCATCGGTCAAAACCGCGCGACTGGATCATGAGGCGGTCTTTCCACGGGTGCGGACGGAGGCGCCTCGTCCAATACTCGTCCGTGAAGACTTCCCCCTGGACGTCATCGCCGGTTGCGCTCTCGCCCTCGTATCCCGGGGACTGCATCCGCCAGAGCGGCCCGGGCACATCGAACGCTCCAGGCCACCGGCCACGCATCCATCCCAGGCCCGGCCGCCAGTCACCGGCATGGGGTACCACGTACAGGGTCACGTCCCGGGAACCGTTCGGCTCCAGCCGCACGCGGGGAAAGGTGACGCTGATGTCAATGTGACCATCGTGCCGCCTGGCGTCGAAGGATGCGGTGTAAAAAGGATCGTCCAGGTCCTGGGCTACAAACGAAACCCCCAGGTCATCGTCCGTATTGAAAAAGGACCCGAAAGGAATCGTCAGGGGTGAAACGGCATTCCAGTGCGGAAGATTGTTGTCCGACGTTTCCTGGGACCGGATGTACACGTATCGCAACGTGCCTTCGTCCGGCCAGTCGGGGGAATCGTTCATGCCGCAGAAGAGGGACCGCCAGTTTTCCCCCGGTAGCCTGAAGGACATGACAACATGAACGGCACGTCGGGTTTCGGCGTGATTCCGGAGCTCGATGTTCCACGCCAGCGCACCGTCGACACGATACAAATGTCCCCAGTTCAGCGCCGCTCGCCCGGACGAAAATGAAAACTCGGCCTCCCGCGTGCCGCGAGAAACGCCCTCGAGCCGACCCGGCACATCCACACCGTCGCGCGCCTCGACAATCCGGCATTCCGCAGGACCGGAAAAAAGCCCCTTTTCCCCGTGAAAAATCTGGCGAACCGATCCCCCGCAGGTCCATTCCGCGCGAACGGCTTCGGCGCATGCAGCGCATACGAGTAGAAAGAACAGGCCGATCGAGACGAAACCTATCCGCCGGGCCATCCCTGCTCCTGCAACCATCGCCCAAACGTCATCCGCGGGGTCCACCCAAGAACCCGCCCAGCCTTTGCGATGTTGCTGACGGGATAGAAATTCTCGGGTTCGATCTCCATGCCGGAAGACTCCAGGACGGCCACGGCGCCCGGATAGTGCTTTTCCACCACCGCGCGCGGATCGGTGCGGGCGGCCATCATGTCACGCTGGGTCAGTGGCGACTTGGGTGCAACGAGAAAGATCTCGCCCGCGAGGCCATCCTGCTGCACGCCACAGATCATGGCGTGCCCCACATCGCGCGGCGGCAGCGTGCGCGCGAGCAGTTTCCCGCCCAATTCCGAATCCGGCACCCAGCCAAATCCACACAGCCGGAGCGATGCAACGGATACGTCATGCTGCCGGGCGAACTCGCACCCCAGATCTTCCACCAGCACCCGGCTGATCGAGTATGCACTGTCTGTACAGACTTTCGTGTCCTCGTCGAGAATCGTGGCGCCAGCGCCGTCCCAGTCGCGTCCAGCAAGAACCTCCATGGTAGACGCCAGCGAGATACGGCGGATCCCCGCGCGTGCAGCTGCTTCCAGCAATCCCGCACCGGACACCACGTTCACCCGTAGAAACTCCTGAAGGTCTGCCTCCTCCAAATGACCGCCGTGCAATCCGGCGCAATGGATCAACGCATCGCAGCCCCGCATCAACGGCTCGACGAACCCGATGTCCTCGAAAGAGCCGTCATGCAACTCAATCCCCGGCGGAAGAGCGCCGTCAGGCCACGGCACGACGTCGATTCCGACAACCTGCAACCCCTGCGAAACCGCCTCCTCCACGATCCCCCGCCCCAGACGACCGGAAAGGCCTGTAACAAAAATTTTCATCATCTCATGCGGCTTCTAAACCACGGGAAACAACCTTTCACGGTTCAATTGAATTGTGATGTTCACCCTGCATGGACATCAAGTGCATCCCCGACCTTTCCCCTACTCTGACTCCCGTATCCCATGTGACAGATTCGGGCAAAAGGATATGAAACGGATCCGGGATGTCATCCCTAAACCTGAACGCTGGTCCCCGGAACCAAAACCTTCGTGGTTCAAACTTCCGTTTCCCATGTTTGAAGCGCGTATTTCGCCATTGCCTTCTTGTCGAGTGTGACGCCCAGGCCTGGTCGGTCCGGAAGTTTTATGGCGCCGTCCTTGATTTCCAGTTCTTCCTCGATCAGGTCATCCTCCCGGAGACGGTGACCGAAGGCGTCGCCGGGCAGGACACAGTTTCGCGCGGCGGAGGAGAAATGGAGAATATAGGCGTCAAGGATTCCCAGTTCCACGCCGGATGCCGCCCAGCAGGAAACGCCAAAACATGCGGCCATGTGCGCGATACCCAGGAAACTCTTCGCCGTGTACGCCATGGTGACGTAGTCGCAGCAATGATGCTGCAGTGCGATGTGATGCTCGGTGGAACAGTGCATGGCCAGCGGGATCGTTGTTTTCTGCCGAAGCAGCCGCCACTCCTCAATGTCGAAGGGCATGGGGTCCTCGAGTATGACATTGCCCAGCGGCTCGAGCCGGCGCGCAATCTCGAGTGCTTCACAGGCGCGATAAAACCGGCGGTTTGGATCGATGATCACCTCCGTGTCATCCCCCGCGACGTTCTTGATCGATTTGACGATTCCGACGATGTCGTCCTCCGCCGCCGCCTTCATCTTCATCGAGTTGAAACCCAGCTTCAGCCCGGCCTCCATCTGCCGCGCCGCATGCTCCGGATCGCTGCGCCCCATCCACCAGGAGGTCGGGACCCACTCGCGCTGCGCTCCGCCATAGAGGTCACACGCGCGCAAGCCGGTCGCCTTGCCCAGCAGATCGTGGATCGCGACCTCTACACCGATGTCTCCCCCGTTGCCGGGAAACTCCCGTTCGTACGGCCGGTGGGGCACGGGGAGAGCAAGATGGCCAAACATGTCGTTGGATGACATGTCCGCGGGCACAGGTCGGCCCCATGGAATCTCCAGCAGCGGTCGCCCCAGCACCTGGCGGGCCGCCCACTGAACCTGGCCTAGCGATGCCCCCCGCGGCGATTCACCGTAGCCCACCAGCCCACTATCGGTCTGCAACTCGATCATCCACTTGGAAGTCTTGTCGAAAAGGGACGGCCCGAATGCGGGCCGATCAACGTATCCCGCCCGAGCATAGACGACGACTTCCGTTGCAATGATCCTGGCTATTTTCATGACGAACAATTACCCACGGAACACACGGGGTGATCCCGAACAAAATTCACTGTCCATATCCGTAATCCGTGTCATCCGGCATATCCCGCGGACCTTCACTCAGCGACTACAGTGCTGTTTCTGGCCCGGGCGATCCCATTTGAATTTCCAGAGTTCCCCGGGCGTGCCGGCGGTTACATAGACCCACGCATTGCCTTCGCCGCCGAAGTGAACGTTGGTGGCATGTTCAAACGGCATTTCCACCCGCTCCAGGAGCTCGCCGCCTGGCGTGAACACGTCGACGGACGAGCCGGCCCAGTGGGCCACCAGCAGGTTCCCGGCCTCGTCGAAATCCATTCCGTCGGGCCCGCCTTCATCGTCGCCCGGCAGCCTTGCAAAGAGTCCCTTGTTTTTCGCGGTGCCCGGGTCTGAAACGTCGTAGGCCCAGAGGGACCTTGCATACGTTTCGGCCACGATCAACGTCCTGTCGTCCCCCGTGACGGCAAGGCCGTTGCTGAACTTGTACCGGTCATCCAGCCGCCGAGCGTCGCCATCCGGGAGCAGAACAAAAACCTCGCCCACCGGCTCGTCCGCATTGCTGCCAGCAGGAGCGGTGAAGTACAGGTTCCCCACCCCGTCGAAATAGAGATCATTGCAGCCCCGAATTGGGCTCCCCTCAAACGTTTCGACCACCGGCGCGAGCTCTCCCTCGCGCGTCGTTTTCAAAATGCCCCGCTTCATGTCGGCGATCCAAATGACGTTCTCCGGATCGACCTGGAGACCCGCAGGAATTCCGCCGGTGTTGCAGACCTCCCTCTTCCCTCCGCCCTCAAGGATCTCCAGGACCAGCCCCTCCCCGGGCCACACCATGAACAACCGGCCATCCCGGTCGAACACGGGACCTTCCGCGCCCGGCAGGCCCTCGGTGATTTTCGTTGCTTCCCGTTTCATCCGTTCTTCAAAACTCAAGGTATTCCATGGTCTCCTGCGTAAATACTTCGTAGCGTGGGGAGCCGCCCTCCTCAGAATTCTCGCCGCGCACCGCCGCGGCGTCCAGTACGCTCCACTCGAAAAGCCCGCGCAGCGGCAGGGTGCCCACGGCAAGGCAAAAGATCTTC
>CAZTAB010000610.1:0-11574 GCA_964611475.1 uncultured Verrucomicrobiota bacterium
GCATCGGATCGGCCGCTCTTTCGGTATATTGAAACGGTCGATTTGTTCGAGTGTCCCGGAGACCGGGGGAAGGGAAACGCCCCGAATGTTTTCGAGAATTCTGGCTCCAGCTATTTCTACGCCTTGGATAAAAATCCCATCGGGCTCATGGGAATCGAATCCGTGGAGAACCGAAAAATTGCGACGATCACAGCGGCTTCCAAGAAGGTGATCGTCTTCGAGCCCACCCTGTTCAAGGACAGTCCTGGCAACGATGCGCAGACGAAATGGCACACGGACAGGAAGGCGAGCGTCATCGGATTCAGCGATGGGCATGCGGCGCTGACCGAAGAGCCCGACCCCCGCTATAACGCACCTCCGCAGGATGCCGACGAGCGGGCCGGGAGAGATTACTACTGAGCCTGCATCTGGCGATGCGGGACATGGTTCCGGTTCCGTTGAGGGGGGGGCAGTCGCCGGGATTTCTACTTGCCGGATTTCGCAGAATGGACGGGCACGAATGCCGGTTGGCCGGTTCCAGTGATCCGGATGTTCTTCTGGGTAATCGCTTCGCGCATTCTCGCCACGACGCGGAACACGGTACCCTGTGCCGCCGGGGGATCGATAATCCGCAGTGCCTGTCGATCTATTTCCACACCTGAGTCTTTCGACACCGGTGTGATCGCAAAGTCGTCGCACTGCACGGCGCCGTGACCCAGCACCAGGCCGGCTCCGCCTCGGCCAAATTTCATCTGGTCAACCCGAAGGACCAGCTCACCATTCACCCACGCCTCCAGGTCGCCTTCGGGACCGTTGCGCAATGTCAGTTCGTAGATTTCTCGGTACTTGACGCGTGCCCCGCGGGCTTGAATTTTTTTGACCAGGCCGTTGCCGAATTCCCCGAGAATCCATTCACTACTGGCGGCGGAAACGCCAAAGAAATCAAAGCCCTGCACATGCCTGTAGTTGAACAAAATACCCGATAACATGCGCACACCGCCTTTCTGCTGCGAGGGTGTGGAAAGCAATCGGCACGATATGGCGGTGGGCGCATGCTTGTTCTTCGCGGATGTCATCAGCAGCGTGGAGACTCCATCATTGGATTCAAGATGGAGTCTGTTTCCGCTCCACTGAACCGTCCCGCCAAAGTCGGCATCGGTGGCCCGGCCCTCGAGCGGGACCCGTTTCATCCAGTCAACACCTGCCCCCGGGGATGTCACTGCCTGAAGGGAGAGATTTTGCCCGGATCCGGCGGGGCGGGTTTCGAAACGCAGGCCCGGTCCCTTGCGGGGTGGAACGAGATCGAACCGAAGGGGCACGCTCCGCACGACGTTGCCGTCCGGGTATCGTGCGGCCGCCTGAAGGGTCACCGGGCCCGGCCCGAGCCGGCGCGGGGCGATCACCCAGGAGGCGGATGCCTGCCAGGGGCGCTGTTCCAGAAGCCGGAAACCCTGCAGAATCGCCACTGTCTGGCCGGGTGCATCAGACTGGGTTTCCAGCCGTATCGGTTCGTGAATCGGGGCGTCCGAATCGTTCGATGCTCGTTTCAGTGCTATCGCCCGGCTGGTTTTGCGTAGGCCGAACTCGGCCACTTGCGTTGCCACGCTGCCAAACGATCCCGGCTCGCTCTGTATCATCCGCAGTTCGTGATGTCCTTGCTCCACGTTGTCCAGGGGAACCTCGAAGACGTTCTCAGTGCTTTCTTCCTGAATAAAAAGGCCGTCCAGCATGCAGTAAAATCGGGTAGAGGATGTCTCGTGACCCGATTCGACCCGAAACCGAAGCTTGTTGTTGAGGGGCCGGCCATCATCCACCGGGTGGACTTGAAGGGTTGGCCTCGGTCGCCATGGGGCCAGGAGCGGATCACCCAGGATGAGCAGTTGCATGGGCGACAACACGGATTGAAAGAAGGATTCAACGATGTGTGTTCCCGAGGTGTAATGAACAAAGAATCTGGGATGGGGAAACTTCATCCAGATTGCCATTGGTTCGGTGACCGTTCCGCAGGTTGCGGAAACGCCCCCCTCCAGCCATCGGGTGCATTTCATCTGGGCGTGATGATGGAATACCGCGGCGAAGCTTGTGAGGTGCTCGGCCATGGAACCGGCAAGATACTGATTCTGCCGAAACCCACGTATTTGCGACTGGCCTATCATCAGTCCCGAGATGTCTTTTCCTTGCTTGGGCATGTCGTCGGCGAGTAACGCATCAAAGCCTTTTTGGGCCAGGTCCGATACGGTTTCCTCGAATGCCCAGTCTCTGGCTCTGGAGCGTACGTCATCCTGCGTGACGAAAAAAAACCGGCCTTTGGGAAAAGTGCCGTCGGAACCAACGCCGTCCTGAATTCGGCGAATTGAGGCATCCAGGGTATTGCCGCGGGCCCCCGTGAATGCCAGCATCATGCTGGGAACCGGCCGCTCGTCGAAGGGCATGTCGGTCATGCCGGCAAACGAGAGGGTGGGACGACGTGGCCCGCCGGCTTCGAAGGGCCCCGAGTACAGAGGGGAAATGTATTGTCCCATTGCAATTTCCCTTGGCGGGGGCAGCTCTGCTCTCGTGAACGTGATTCCCTGCAGCGACACGGGAGGGTCCGAAGTGATCCGGACGGGGAATCCGGCCGAATAGGCCCAGATGAATACATGCTCCGTCAGCTTGCGGGCGCGCATGGCTTCAGCTGCAGGCTCCCAGATCAGCTTGCGAAAATTCCCGGGAGACATTTCCGCTTCGGCTTCGAGTACGGAGTCCGGAAGCGACAGATAGACAACGTTTCTATCCGGCACCCCTCGCAGATGTCTGTAGTGGTTGGCGACGGCAAGGGAATGGACCGAGGACTGATTGACCAGAAGAAGAACTTCGTGTGGCTGAATCCCCTGGGCCGTGACGACCATGGCCAGGGCGAGGCCGGCGGCAACAGCGTTTCCAGACACGTTCGGCCGCGGGAATTTCAATAAGCGCCTTTTGCTTTGATTACCGCGCGCACGGTCCGGAAAAGGATGACGATGTCGAGCCAGATGGACCAGTTTCGCACATAATAACCGTCCCAGCGGATCATGCCCTCGTTTCCCGATTCGCTTCGTCCGGAGACCTGCCACAATCCGGTAATCCCGGGCCGCACACGCTTGCGCAGGTTGCGGATGTGTTTGGGAAGTTGTGCGTGATGATACATTGGAAGTGGCCGTGGGCCGACAAGAGACATGTCACCGATTAACACGTTGTACAATTGAGGCAGCTCGTCCAGGGACATTCTGCGAAGCCATTTTCCCACACGGGTGATACGGGGATCATTTTTCAATTTGAAATTTTTTTCCCATTCCTCCCGCAGCGCTTCGTCCGCTTTCAACGCGGCTTCCAGAGCGGCATTCGCATCGGGGACCATCGTCCGGAACTTGTAGGTCCTGAACGTCTCGTTAGACTTTCCCACCCGGTCCTGCGAGAAAAGTGGATCCCGCCTGTCTTCGAACCAGATCAGGATCCCGACAAGCAAGCAGAAGAGAATCCAGAGGGGGGCCGTCGCGACAACGACTGACAGCTCGAAGGCCCGCTTGAGGAGTCTGGCAAAGGGATTGCGCAGATTCGCCGAAACCTCGAGACCGAGAACACCGCCTACGTCTCTGGGCTGCACCCACAATGACGGCGCCTCGATGAGGTCGGGAATGATAATGACCCGGTGATAGGAGGCGAGCGGTCCTTCGAGCATGTGAACGAGTTCGTGTCGGGTGGAGTCGGATAGGGCGAACACGGCCGCGGGCGCGGTTGTGGAACTCTGGTTCAGCGTGCCCAGGACCGGCAATCCTTCCACAGTATCGACTCCTGGCATTTTCCCGTTTTCGAACACTCCGACCGGGACAAATCCAAGCCCTTGGTCTTCGTGCAATGCGCGGATGGCGAGGCGTGCTGTCTCCGAACCGCCGTAGACCATGGTCGGCAGACCCCATCCTCCCCATCGTATCAGTAGGTTTTTCGAGATGTATCGGAAAACAAGGATCAACGGTCCGGAGATCAACATGGCAGACGTGATCGTGAAGCGGCTTTCCGTTCCCCCGATTTTTCCCAAGAACAACGTGATGGCAATGACGCTAAAGACACCGCCGATCAACCATGTAACGCGGCGCAGTTCCTCCACCGCGCCCAATCCCCAACCGGGAAGAAGGTTTAGCGCGAACGCTCCCCCGATCCATACGGCAATGAGAATCCACCACCACTGGGGAATCATGGTTCCGCCGTCTTTCCACCAGGTCAACAACCCGGTTGAGTCCGCCAACACCGACCACCGCAGCATGCCCGCGGCGGCCATTCCGCACGACAATGCCAGCGCATCGCCGGTTCCCAGAACGATGATATTGAAAGCGCGGCGCTTGAGGTATCGGAATGTCTGCTGCCGTTGAACCTGGGAACCTGGAGTGCTCTGTGGGTCACTGACGAATTGCGTCATTTCGGACGGCTTTTCGCGTTCCCGGCTTGTTCTTTCTTCCGACGCGGACTGCATAAGATCAACGAATACAAAACAGCAACCTGCACCAGCCCCTCCACATACAAGCTATCAGAGCCAGCAACTGTAATCAAGGTTGTAACCGATTGATTTAGCGTGAATTATCCATGTAAAAGCATGTTGTATGCCTCGATGAGGCGGGGCGCCTGGTGGCGCCACTCCAGCTCGTTCTCCATGCGGCGTCGCCCTATTTGTCCCATCTCTTTCCTGCGATCAGGATCCGCCAGCAGCGTTTCGATGCAAGTGGCGAGCTCGTGCACATTATTTGGCTCGGCGTAAAGGGACGCGTCCTCTGCAGATCGACGTCCTTCCGTCAGATCGTACTGCGCGACGGGCAGTTCAAGCGCCATGTATTCGAGGATCTTGTTCATGGTCGATTTGTCGTTCAGGGGATTCAGAGGATCCGGGTCAACTCCCACGTCGCAGGTGCTGAGCCTCTCCACCATTTCCCGGTCCGGAATTCGACCGGTGAACTCGACATATTCTGCAATGTTCAAATCGCAGGTCATTTTTTCCAGAGACTCGCGCATGGGGCCGTCCCCGATCAGGCAAAACTGAATGTCCGTTCGGCCTCGCTTTGAAATTAGGTCATGTGCTGCTTCAACCAGGTGATGAACGCCGTCGAACTCACCCATGACGCCCAGGTAGCCCACGAGGAATGTTTTTCCTCTCCGGTAGTGTTCATTGGGGGCAACTCGGCGAAACCGGTTGAGGTCCGGACCACTGCGGACCACGTGAACCTGCTCCGGTTTTTTTCCGCCGCGCTCGATCGCGATATCGCGGTACGATGTGTTGGTGCTGACCACCATGTCCGCAAGCTTGAACGTAAACCTCTCGGCAACCAGCAGGAGCCGGTGAAAGATGCCTCTCCGTTCGAACTTCGATTCGTATAATTCAGGACAGAGATCGTGGTGGTCGAAGAGGAACTTCGTTCTATGAAAGAGCTTGAACCACAGAGCGACCAGAAAAATCAGATCGGGTGGGTTGCATGCGTGAATCAGATCGAACCCATGGCTTCTGTGGATTTTACCCGCCAGCCTCCATTGGTGCCAAAGCGCAGCGCCATACTCGCGAAGGTATCCAGCCGCGGAACTTACCTCGGGGGGGAGTGGATGGCGGTAGACATGAATGCCGTCAATTTCCTCGTAGAGGGAATCGTACTGGCGGCCTGTCGGACAGATCACCGCGACGTCGTACCCGTTCTCCCGTAATGTCGTGGATTCCATCCAGACGCGCCGGTCGAACGGCACCGGAAGGTTCTCTACGATGATGAGAACGGCAGCTTTTCTTCTACCAGCCCGATCCCTCATATTCACCGTTTCCCGGAGGCGCTGAAAAAAGCCCGGCAAGGTCGATAATCGGAATGGAACCGTTTCGCGGCCGGATCATGGAACGCAACTTGGGCGTCGTGTGAGTGAACACCAGCACGCCCGCCTTCTCCCGAAACGTTTCCGGGTCGGCGATGAGAAGGTCGGGTAACCGGGGAAGGTGGGTCTCCGTGAATTGCTTGTTTGCGCCCATGAGGGTGGCCGCGTATACGTCCTCATCAAACACTACAATGTCGAGGCCGCGCGCCAGGAGGCGCTGCACGAGTTCCACCGCCGGACTTTCCCGGAGATCATCGGTGCCCGGCTTGAAGGCTAGGCCCACGATCCCTACGGGCGACCGGTTGGTTGCCCGGACCATCTGCTCGGCGGCGTCGATATGGCGCGTGTTGGAGTTCTCCAGCGACTGGAGGAGCGGCAGATCAACCTGGGCGGCCGCGGCCTGGGACAAGAGCCCGCGTACGTCCTTCGGCAGACAGGATCCGCCGTAGGCAAACCCGGGCGACATGTAGGCCTTCGAAACGTTGAGCTTTGTGTCTTCCTTGATCACATTCATTACGGCCCGCCCGTCGACACCTAGACTTTTCGAGAGCCGGCCGATCTCGTTGGCGAAAGTGATCTTCGTGGCATGCCACGCGTTTGCCACTGCCTTGATCACTTCCGCCTCTTCAGGGGCCAGAACCAGGAAAGGTGCGTCCACCCCCGCATAGAGTTCTCGCACCACTTTCTCCGCGACCGGGTCTTCCGTGCCGATAATCGTGAAGGCAGGAGAGTCGTAATCGCGAATGGCCGAACCCTCCCGGAGGAATTCCGGGTTGCAGGCGACATGAATGGGTGTATCCCCCGCATGCTCTTCGAGAATCCGCCGGCACGCGCGCATGGTTCCCGCAGGTACTGTGCTTCGAATGATTACCGAGTGCATCGATTTCTTCCGCTGCACCGCGAGTCCGATTTCCTCGCAAACTCCGGTGACGGCGGACAGGTCCAACTCTCCATTCGGCTTGTTCGGAGTTCCCACCGTGATAAGCGACACATCGGTGTCCCGGATTGCCTGCTCGCAGTCGGTGGTTGCCGAAATGAGGCCGCTATGGACGCCCGCCGCGAGCAGTTCGGTGAGTCCCAGTTCCATGATCGGGGCTTTTCCCGACCCGACAATCCGAACTTTTTCCGGGTTCACGTCGACGCCGATCACCGTCCGGCCATCGCGAGCCAGGCAGGCTGTGCTTACCGCGCCGACATATCCTAATCCGAAAACACTAACTTTCATGACCCACCCTGATCATCGTCGTCCATTCTTCCGGCAGGTTGCGGGACGCGCGTGCTCGTACCGTGCTGCTCGCCTTGCGCACGCCGAACAGGGGAGAGTACCAACCCGCACCCGGAGCGCCATGGGCCACATCTATATCGAAGTCGGGGGGAAATGTTAAGTCTAGTGTCATCCCGGCGCGCCTCGCTTTTACCCGACCCGGATTCACCCGGATGACTTCGCATTCGGGTGCAAAGTGGAAATAAGAGGCGATTTCGCGCATTCCTGGTCCCTCGACCAAATCCGTCAGCTGCAGCACACCCCGTCGAAGTTTGAAGGTGCGGTGGTGCACGATTGCTAGATTCGAGAATCCGTCATGATGCGCGGTGAGTATACAGGTCTCCCCGTCGTCCGACCAGGATGTGACCGCTGTGTTCGCCTTGTGCTTCCAGAGAAAAGCGCCCGCCGGCTCCGATTGGTCCTTCCCGTCGACGGTCACCGTGTTGTGAGCCGGTGTACTTCGGAAGTAGTTTCGCCATGGAGGCTGCGTGTGGTACACATACGTTCCCGGGTCCACCAGGAATTGGATTCCGGCAGCGGACAGCGTGAAGGACAATGCATCGGCGTGGGCGTGAGCCGCGATGGATAGAAATCCGTGTGGCCCTGCATCCGCTACGACGAAAATTTCTTCCCGTGTTGATCGTCGCGATGTGAGAATGTAGATTCCTGCGTCCTCGAATGCGACGGTGCCCGCCTTTTCGCGATGGGCCGTCCTCGCTGAGCACCTGTATCCCATCAGGGCGGTGGCGAGGGGCGGGACCGTGGGTGACCGGACCTGAGCGCCGGCGAGGGCTGTTCCCAGCACGAGCAGCCATGCGTCCCGAGGAGCGAGCCGACTTTGCAGTTGAATCGCCATTCCCTCGTCGCTGTCGCCATATCGCGGCAGATTCCCTCCGTAATCGGTCACGTGTGGCAGGACCTCGACCATGGAGCGCACCCGGTCCCGGTACGCGCCGGAAAAGGTGTCCCCGCTGCGCCGTGCTGCGTCTAGGCACACGAGAAAAAATTCCAGGGTAAACAGATGGTAGGAGAACGCCATTTCGCGATTCAGGCCGCTGGGAAAGGTTTGCTTGAGGGCCTCCTCCTCGAGGATTTTCCGTGTAAGCTTTTTCCATCGCTCCGATTCGTGGAAATAGGGCCACGCGGAGCACGCGGCATACAGACCGGCCATCTCCCCGATCACATGATTATTCGCGGACGAGCCGCGTGAGTAGGTGCGGGCAATAAAGTCCTGGTGATCGTATATGGACTCCCAGAGAGCCCCGCGTGCCCCGAACAATTCGCCGTGCCGTTTCGATCCACGAAGAAACCGTTCGCACCAGACCCACGCAATCAAGCGGATTCCCTGCTCCAGCGGATGTGTCCAGTTGACGCCCATTGGGAACGGGTTGTCCGAAATCCAGGATGTCAACTGACGCCAGACTTCGTCCGCATACGTTTCGTTTCGGGTCACCGCAAATGCGGCCGCAAGTACAGTCAAGTGATGATGACGGTTTTTTTCCCATGTGACCTTAATGTTGCCCACGGCGTCCTCATCCCGGTGGTTGATGTCAAAACCGAATTCGAGGGGTGCGGAGATGCCGCTGACAGGATCGCCATGCCAGTCAATGTTCTGCTCCCGTAATTCGTCCGCCCCGAAGAACAACCATTGGTGGTCCAGGTAACGATCCGCTTCTCGGAGAAGTTCATGTGCTCCGGGATGATCGCGGAGGGTCTGGTGCCCGTCGGGCGCGTCATCGTCGTCGGGGGTGCGGAGCATGCGCTGCGGTCTGTTCCGGCCCCGTCCGCGTTTCCATCTGCGCTTCTGCTGCACGAACCATGCGCGATGAAAGAGTTCGGGCGCGGACATTGCGGAGGCGCGCCGTATGTACCATCTGAGGCTCGGCATCAGCTTCGGGAGGTCCAGAACTCCGCGAGCTCAACTGGCATGCCGCGCGCCATCGACTCGGCGCAGGCGAGCGTCACCAGTGTGGTATCCAGAAGGCAGTCGACCGATATGGGCATCTCGGCGCCGGTTTTCACGGCACGCAGGAAGGCACGGAGCTGATTCGCTTGTCCCTTGTCCGCGCCTCCTTTACGGATGCGCTCCTTTCCGCGATTCGTATAGACTTGCACTGACGAGAAGTTTTGCAGTTGAAGTGTCTGCCCGCCACCCAGTACCTCCAGTACTTCCTTGGGCGTTTTCGATCCACCCTGCGTCAGGTACTGCAGCGTGGCGGTCGATCCGTCGTCATATTGAATCGTGCAGCTCACGTTCTCCAGGTCATCCGCAGTGGACGATGCCGGATGGAGGCTCACGGCGAAGACTTTGACGGGCCGGGCACCAGTGAGAAAGGCGAACACGTCGAAGAAGTGGCCGGCTTCTCCAATGAACCGGCTGCCCTCGGACGGGTCGAGGTACCAAGAAGACGATTCCATCTGGCCCGCGTGAACGCGGAAAAGGAGGGTCAGAGGATATGTTCGGTCCGCGATGCGGTTTTTCATTTCGACGACCAGTGGGGCATACCGCCGGTTAAAGCCGACCAGAAGACGATCGTTCTGGGACTCCTCTATTGCGGCCCGGACGGTTTCGACTCCTGCAGCGTCGATTGCAAGAGGTTTCTCGACAAACACCGCTTTGCCGCTTCGCAGCGCAGCGGCGCTCATTCCCGCGTGTGCCGCATGGCGGGTGGCGATGAGGACCGCATCGATGTCTTCACGGGACAAGAGGTCCCGATAGGAGGTTCCCTGTCTTTCAAATCCGAATTTTCTCGCCGCGTCCTCCGCAGAGAGGCTTGTCGCGGTGCTTACCTCGACCAGACGCGCGTTGTCGTCCGCCGCCAGGTGTGGTAACAGCATGCTGCGCGCGTAGTTGCCGGCCCCAATGATGCCAAAGCGGATCGCGTCTCCAGCGGGCTGCGGGGCCCGGCTTTCCGTCGCCACCAGGCGCGGTGGCGACGGAGTAGAGGCGGCGGAAGAGGCGTGCCGAAAGACGATTCCCAGCCCGTTTCCGGAGCCTTCCGATACCTCCTGGTACACTCGTTCAGCCTCCTCGAACGGTTCAATGGAAGAAATGATCGGGTCCAGGGCGATGCGGTCGCAGGCGATCTGGTCGAGAAACGCTTCCATATTGCGGCGCTCCGTCCACCGGACGTAACCGATTGGATAGTCGATTCCCTTCTCTTCATAGTTGGGGTCGTAGCGGCCCGGACCGTAGGAACGTGAAAAACGAACGTCGAGCTCCTTCTCGTAAGACTCGTTCCAGGGCAAATCGAGGCGGGTCTTCCCGATGTCCACGATTCGCGCGCGATCCCGTGCCATGGTGACCGCGAGTTCCACCGGTTTGTTGCTTTCGCCCCCTGCGCAAAGGAAGATGCAATCGATTCCTGCTCCCCTCGTGAGCCGTTGCGCGGCCTCCGACACCTCCGCGGAATCGGGTGAGCCCGCTGCCACGGCACCTGCCGCTTTTGCGGTGGCGCATCGGTCGGGAACGAGGTCGATCCCCACGGCGTGGATGCCACCCGCATGCAGGAGCTGCACCAGGATCTGACCGATGAGACCGAGGCCGATCACGCAGGCGGTTTCACCCAGTTGCATCTCGGCTTGGCGCAAGCCTTGCAGCGCGATAGCACCGATGGTCGCGAACGCGGCGTGTTCCATGCGCACTGCATCGGGCACTGGGACGACGAGGTTTCTCGGCACGAAATTGACCTCGGCATGATTCGCGTAACCCACCCCTGCACACGCGACCCGGCCACCGACCACGAATTCCCTCGCCTCGCTGCCTACTGCGACGACTTCCCCAGAAAGTGAGTATCCCAGCGGGGTCAGCGAATCGAGCTTGTTCATGACCTTGTGGTACGTTGCTGCGATTCCCTGTTGCTGCACTGCGTGCAGAACTTTTTTTACCTGGTCGGGCCGTGCCCTGGCTTTTTCCAGATAAGACATTTTCCCTTCCCGAACCTTCATGCCTTCGGTGCCGGCGGAAATGACGCTGAAGTGCGTTCGCACCAGGACGCCACCGGGTCGAAGTGCCGGGTCCGGCACTGTGGTGAGTCGAATGGATCCGGTCTTGTAGTTTTGACTTATCTGCTTCATGCCAATGAGCCTAGGAGTACATCAGGTCCCGGAGCAGCGCTTTCTGGTCCAGCTGTGAAACGATGAACCGGAACTTGCCGCCCGAAGTCCTCTCGATTTGATCTACATACTCGAATTCGATTTGAATCGATGAGCCCAGACGGAGCCGGGCCGTCCGGACAATCTCGTTTTCATCATTCGGGCCGTATTGTGGCCGTTTGACAATTCGAAACAAGACCCGTTCAATTTCGGACTGGACAATCTGGGCTTCGATCACTGACGCGGCGTCCTTGAACAAGTGGTCCAGGCGCCCAACGAGCCGCCCGTCGGGAGTGGCGATGTAGTCCTCCTCGCGCCCCGCGATCCGTTCCACGAGCTGTCCCGTGCGCCCGCAGGGGCATTCCGTGGCTGTCGACAGG